>NZ_QOAY01000103.1:24415-37786 GCF_003314775.1 Microbacterium sp. H6
CAGAACCCGACGATCGCGACCAGGACGATGAAGGGTATCCACGTCCCTCCCCGCTTCAGGCGACGGCCCTGCGGTGCGACGCCCGGTGGTGGGGTGAGCATGCCCGCAGGCGGGGCGAACGGGAGTGCGGGCGTCGACGGCAGCGCCGTGGCCGCTGTCTCGGCCGCGAGGCGTTCGTCGCGCCACCGCGCCCACTGATCGAACTTCGTCAGCAGTGCTCCGACGGTGCCGAACAACCAGGCCCAGGTGGCGGGGTCGAGGGTCGCGACCTTGCGCTGCGTGTACAGGAACAGCCAGTCGTCGACGATCTCCACGTCGAGCTCTGCGGCGTTGTCGATGAACCGCGCCATGATGTCGGGCGTGAACAGGTACAGCGCATCGCGTTCGTATCCGCGGGGGCAGTAGAGCGTGAAGTGCTCGTCGAAGTCGCCTTCGAGCGACAGCCGTTGGCTCTTTTGGAACGACGCTGGCAGATTCGATCCGAATCCGTTGTTGCCCTTGGCGTCGAGCACGATGTTGGGCAGCGGCACATCGAGCTTCACGGCCACGTACCCCCAGCGATAGGTCGTGGAGTTCTTCCCCGACTGCACCGTGTACTGGTAGTTGCCGAACTCGACGAATCGCGGCCTGGCGCTCCTGATCAGATCAGTCGCCTGCCGTGCGCGCCCCAGGTGGAAGATCATGCCGGGCAGTGGCGGGTCGGCGACCTTCGGCTCATAGGTCATGCCGTTCGCCTCGGCGAAGCCGTGCAGCCGGTACCGCCGCACCCGCGCGTTGCGGACGCTCATCCAGATCATCACCCCGACCGCGGCCAGGAGCAGCGCGATCAGCACGAGGGGGATCGCCGCGGCGGCGGGAGACTCGCCGAACGACGCCAGGCTCAGCACCACGCCGACGAGGGTCGGGATCAGGACGACCGCGGCGATCGCGATGGCGACGATCCCGATGATCGTGGAGGCCGAAGGTCCCCCGGTGGGTCGGGAACGGAGCTCGGCCGCGAAGGCACGCACCTTCGCGGGATCGACGGGGTCGGTGAGGGGGCGGGCGTCGAAGCTCATCGGCGGGCGCTCAGCTGTTCACCGTGTCGGCGCCCCAGGTGAGGTCGGCGCCTTCCGGGATGGGGAGGGCTTCCAGCCGCTCGTCTGCGCAGAGCGCCTCGACCAGTGCGGGGGAGCCGGCCACGATCGTGGAGTCGAAGTCGACCTCGCTGACCATGACCCAGGAGCGGTCCTCCGGCCACAGCAGGCTCGGGCTCTGCGCCGAGGGCGGGAACCCGTGCTCCTCGGCAGGGCGATCACGCCACGGCACGTGCAGCACCCACTCGGGGTCGGCGAAAGCGCGCGGAGGCGCGGAGAACAGCACGTGATCGCGACCGGGCAGCTCGAACCGCGGACCTTCGGAGATCTCCCTCGACAGGATGCCCTCCTGCCAGGTGGGTCTGCGGAAGACGTTGTTGAACGGGTCGCGTGCGCTGCGATCGAGCATCGCCTGGTGGTTCGGGTCGTCCGTGAAGGTCAGGAACGACCGAGACGGGGTGATGCCGAAGAAGCCGAGCAGTCCCCCTCGTCCTTCCCACAGCGCGGCGAAACCGGAGTCGGGGGTCTGCGTGTGGTCCGCGAGGTGCGCGGCGATGGCTGCCAGGTGCGCGGGTTCCAGCTCGCCCTCCATCGGGGCGGTGAACTCGCGACCGTCGGGGGCCATCCTCGTGCGCCAGTCGCTGTCGGGCGGGGTGCGCACCAGCCGCTGCCACTGCGCGAGCGGATGCAGGATCGTGCCGAACGCCGCTGCCGTCTCAGCCCACGAGATCTGCTCATCGACGAATTCGGCCATGAGAGCGTGCTGCTCCGACTCGGGCGTGCGCACCAGCTCTTCGGCCGTCGGAACCGCTCGTCCGGGCAGCGATCTGACGATGGCGGGATGGAAGATGCGCGCATATGCCGGATACCCGCGAGGCACCACGCCGTGCATGGTCGCGTAACCCGCATCGAGCCGCTCACGCAGCCATGACCCCGCCGAGGGATCGGCTATCCACTCCATGCCACCACGCTACCTGGCGTACTGCTGCCCACTACGGTAGGAGTCGCGCCAGGCGGGGTGACCGCCGTGGGGGAGGGTTCGAAATGCTGAATCAGGTTGAAGCGGTGTCTGGTGAACGGGTGTTCCGCCGGGACCCGCTGCGCTCAGCCGTCGGGGCGATCCTGCTCTCCGCTGCACTGTCGGCGGCGACGCTCTTCGTGCTGCCGAAGTTCCTGCCGGGCACCATGAGCATCTCCACCCGTGGCGTGGTGGTGCTCGTGGTGGCGATCGCCCTGACGGTCGCGGTGTTCGCCGGGTTCTTCTGGTTCCGCAACATCCGGATCGTCGTGCGCCCCGATGCGGTCGAGATCGGGAAAGCCGGCAGCCGCGAGACGTTCGCGCGCGCGTCGACGCAGTTCCGTTCCAAGATCACCGAGCATCGGACCAACGGACTCCCGAGCGGTACGACGCGCGCCCTGATCGTGCAGACGGGCGGCCGTGAGATCACGATCGAGCTGCCGGGGTACTCGCGGACGATGTTCAACGAGCTCATGGCGACACTGAATCCGATCGCGTTGCCCGTCTTCGACGATCCGGTCGCTGCGGCGCGGGCGGTTTCGCAGCTGCCGACGCAGTTCACCGTCGACGGCACCGGTGAGCGGCGCCTCGCTACGCGGATCACGATCGCCGCGGTCGTCTTCCTCGTGGTCGCGGTCGGTGTGGGCCTGCTCGCCGCCGTTCCCGGATTCCTCGACGGCGAGCTCTCCGCCCTCATCCTGCTCGCGCCGTTCGCCGCGCTCGCCGCCGTCGGGTTCGGCATCGCAGCGCTGCAGCGCCGACGTGTGGTGCGTTCGATCCCCACACAGGTCTCGGTCGGTGTCCAGGGCATCCGGATCGACCACGTCGACACCCCGTACGCGCAACTCGAGCGCGTCTGGCTCACTCCGCCCGCCTATCCGGTGAGAAGGCTCCGACTGCAGCGAACGGGCGGCGGCACCACCACCCACCTGCTGGCGTCCTCTCGCGTGGAGATGGTGCCGGAGTACGACGACCTGCTGTTCGTGGTGCGTGCCAGGACCGCCCAGGTGCCCGGTCTACTCTCCTTGGACCTCGAATGACGACCGGATCGACCGTGCCGCTGGTGGGGAACGACCCCGGGTACCCGATCGTCACCGAGCGCTTGATCCTCCGCCCGATCACACCCGGGGATGCGGTCGCGATGCACGCGTACAAGTCGGATCCGGACGCCGTGCGCTACGTGCCCTACCCGCCGCTGCAGTTCGCCGACGTCGAGGAGCGCATCGCCACCATTTGGGCGAACACGCGATTCGCGGCCGAGGGCGATGCCGTGTGTCTCGCGGTCGAGGAGCGTGACACAGGATCGCTCATCGGAGACGTCGTGCTGTTCTGGCGCAGCGAGGCCGACCGAGCCGGCGAGGTCGGGTACATCTTCGACCCGCGCGCTGCGGGGCGCGGCTACGCGACCGAAGCAGTCAGCGCCCTGCTCGCCCTCGGCTTCGACGGGCTCGGCCTGCACCGTATCGTCGCGCGGATGGACGAGCGCAACCTCTCATCCGCGCGAGTGGCCGAAAGGCTCGGATTCCGCCGCGAGGCACGGCTGGTGGAGAGCGAGTGGTTCAAGGGCGAATGGACCACACTGCTCGTCTACGCGCTGCTCGAGCACGAGTGGCGCGGGCGCTCCGCGGCGGCCGACGACTGACGGCATCCTCCATAATCGAGGATGTGACTGCGACTGCAACCCTCCCATCCCTCGACGGCCGCCGATTCCGGATGGTGTCGTCCACGACCTCTGCGGTCGATCCCGAATCCCCGAGCATCTTCGAGTACTTCGAGCGCGACGGTGCGATCTGGGGCGGGTACGAGGGTGACACGGTCACCTTCGGCAAGTTCGTCGGCACCCGCACCGGCGACACGATCTGGGTGTCGTTCGTCCATGTGCTCAAGAGCGACGGCACGGTCGTGACTGGCGACGGCGAGAGTGAACTGGAACTGACAGACGGCGGTGGCATCCGTCTCGTGGAGCACTATGAGATGCACGGACTCCCGCAGCTCAGCGTGTGCGAGGAGCTCTCCGCCTGAGGAGATCCGGCGACCGATACGAAGCTCAGCGCGGCGGTAGTGCGTCGCGACCAGGGGAAGCCGGCGTCCACCGTGTCATCCCGAGCGGTGCGGTGACGCTGCTCCGTTCCGGAAGGTCGCCCGGCAGCAGGTAGGGGCGGCGGATCACCTCGTCGAGCACGACGACGCTGACCACCGTACGCACCTCGGGCAGCTGGGCGATCACCCCGGTGGAGAACTCGTGCACGCCGCTGACATCGACGGCCCGGATGAGGAGCATCGCATCGTGCTCGCCCGTCGTGATGGCGCACCATTCGACGTCCGGCATCTCCGTCACGCGTTCGCGGAACGACGCCCACGCCTGCGGCATCACCGTGACGAACACGAGCGCCCCGATCGACAGCCCGGCCTTCGCCTGATCCACGCGGGCACTGAAGCCGGTGATCACCCCGTCGTGCACGAGCGACTCGACGCGGGTGTAGGCGTTCGCGCGAGAGATGCCGACCTTGTCGGCGAGGGCGGCGATCGAGACACGACCGTTATCACGGAGCACTTCGAGGATTCTGTACGCCGTCTCGTCCAAGGGCGCGGCACTTCGTCCAGAATGCTTCGACTCTTCCGCATTCTTGCTGGACATATTGTTACCCACAATCGAGGTTCTGGACAGAGCGTGCCGAGGTGACCCGCTCTTGCTGGACACATCGTCGCATATGATGCGAATCTGATCCACGGTCGTCCACATCGGTGGCGGCTCACCCGAATGTACTCCTCGCCCTTGGAGGCCCTCATGTCGTCACGCCGTATCACGCCGGTCATCGCGCTCGGAGCCGTCGCGCTCCTCGCGCTCGCAGGTTGCTCGGGAGGGAACTCGGCGAACAACGGCGGGTCTTCCGGGAGCTCCGACTCCCTCGTCATCGACACCGCGTTCTCGATCGAGACCACCGACCCGGGTCACACCTACGACCCGACCGGCAACATGATCGCCAAGGCGCTCTACGAGACCCTCGTCGACTTCGAGGGCTCCGACGTCTCCACCCCGGTTCCGGGCCTCGCGTCGTGGGAGCAGAACGACGAGGCGACCGAGTTCACCTTCACCCTCGAAGGTGACCGCGTCTTCTCCGACGGCTCGCCCATCGAGGCGAAGGACGTCGTGTTCTCGCTGCAGCGCATCCAGGGCATGGAAGACGCCAAGCCCAACTTCCTCCTCGGCGGCCTGACCATCACCGAGGTCGACGACAAGACGATCCAGTTCACGTCCGAGACCCCGCTGCTGCAGCTGCCCGCGATCCTCGCGAACCCGGCACTCGGCATCGTCAACTCCGATGTCGTGATCGAGAACGGCGGCGCGACCGACGGCACCGACTCGGCGCAGAAGTTCCTCGACGGCGCATCCGCCGGCTCCGGACCGTTCGTGCTCGACACCCTCGACCTCAGCTCGCAGGTCGTGCTCACCAAGAACGACGAGTACAACGGCGACGAGGCGACGGACTACAAGCGCGTCGTCGTGCGCAACGTCTCCGAGAGCGCGACGCAGCTCGCCAACCTCAAGGGCGGCGACTCGATGGTCGCGATGGACCTGAACGGCGACCAGGTCGCCGGTCTCGGCGACGACATCACCGTCGACTCCGTTCCTTCCGGTCAGACCATCTTCCTGCTGCTGAACCAGGGTGCCGCCGGCGGCGACCTGGCGAACGTCAAGATCGCCGAGGCGATCCGCTACGCACTCGACTACGACGCACTGCTGGAGCTGGCAGGTGCCGGCTCCGTCCAGGCGACCGGCGTCATCCCTCCCGGGTTCGAGGGCGCGCTCGACAGCGGTGTGAAGCAGGACCTCACCAAGGCCAAGGCCGCACTCGCCGAGGCCGGATACACGGGGCAGACGCTCAAGCTGCAGTTCCCGAACGACTACCCGGTCGGCGGCGTGGAGTTCACCCCCCTCGCCGAGCGCGTGCAGGCCCAGCTCGAAGACGCCGGCATCACGGTCGACCTCGCCCCCGCGCCGTTCGCGACCGAGCTCGACGCCTACGTCAACGGCACCGAGGGCTTCGGCCTGTGGTTCTGGGGGCCGGACTACGCCGACTCGGCGAACTTCCTGCCCTTCGCTCCGGGTCTGAAGGTCGGCCTCCGTGCCGGCTGGGCGGCCGAGGCCAACCCGGAGATCGCGGGCATCGCCGCCGGTGCTGCCGCAGCGACCGACTCCGAGCAGCGCACGTCCGCGTTCACCGCGTTCGCCGAGGCGATGCAGGCCGAGGGTCCCTTCGTCCCGCTCATCGTCCCCGGTCGCAACATCTCGTCTGCCGACAGCGTGAAGGGCGCCGTGTACAACTCCGTGTGGGAGATGGACATCGCCGAGATCACGCCCGCCGGCTGATCGGACGACTCATGACGACAGTGGCCGTGCAGAGGCAGGCGCAGCGGCGCCGCTCGCCTCTCGTCGGGTACCTGCTGCGGCGGGCCGGCACCTCCCTGCTCCTGCTGGTGGGCGTGACGATCGTCACCTTCGCGCTCACCAACCTGGTGCCGGGAGACCCGGTCTCGGCAGCGCTCGGTGAGGGCGCGTCGCAGAACCCCGCGACGCGCGAGGCGTTCATCAAGGCGAACGGACTCGACCAGCCACTGTTCGTGCAGTACTTCATCTACATGGGGAACCTGCTTCGCGGGGACCTCGGCACGTCGCTGGTGACCGGACGCCCGGTCACCAGCGACCTCGCCACCGCCGTTCCCGCGACGATCGAGATCGCGATCGGGGCGATCATCGTCAGCCTCGCGGTCAGCATCGTGCTCGGCACGCTTGCGGCCTACCGCCGCGGACTCGTCACCGACCAGGTCATCCGCGTCGTGACGCTCGTCGGCCTGAGCGTGCCGACCTTCTGGCTGGCACTGGTCAGCTTCTATGTGTTCTTCCTCGAGCTGCGCATCGCGCCGGGCTCCGGCCGCATCTCGCCGTCGATCACGCCACCCCCGCGCGTGACCGGGCTCTACACCGTCGACTACCTCTTGAACGGCGACGCGGTCGGCTTCTTCGATGCCCTTGCGCACCTCGCCCTCCCGGTCATGGTGCTCTCGCTCGTGACCATCGGCCTGCTGACCCGCTTCATCCGCACCTCGGTGCTCGAGGTGCTCGGCAGCGACTACGTGCGAGCCGCCCGCGCCAAGGGACTCCCGGCCATGCGCGTCATCCTCGACTATGTGCTGCGCGGAGCCTCGCTGCCGATCCTCACGGTTGTCGGCGTCGCATTCGGTGCCCTGCTCTCCGGCACGGTGCTCGTCGAGTCGGTCTTCGCGTGGCCGGGCCTGGGAACCTACGCCTACAACTCCGCCGCGAACCTCGACCTGCCCGGCATCATGGGCGTCGGTCTCGTGGTCGGCGTCATCTACCTCCTCATCAACTTCATCGTCGACCTGCTCTACGGCGTGCTCGACCCGAGAGTGAGGATCGCATGAGCCGCATCGCTGCAGCGACCCCTGCCGGACGCTTCCGTTTCCGCTGGCCGCGTGCCTGGCGCACCCCGCTCGGCATCATCGGCACCGTGATCGCCGGTGCGTGGATCATCGTCGCCTTCACCGCGCAGTGGTGGGTGCCGTACCCGCCGAACGCGCAGGTGCTCCCTCGACTGCAGGCGCCGGGCATCGACACGCTTCTCGGCACCGACGGCAACGGCCGCGACATCTTCTCGCGTCTGATGACCGGTGCGACCGTGAGCCTGCCGCTCGCGCTCATGCTCGTGATCGCGGCCATGATCATCGGCACGCTCATCGGTGCGCTCGCCGGATACTTCGGCGGCTGGGTCGACGAGACCCTCATGCGCATCACCGATCTGTTCATGGCGTTCCCGACCGTGATCCTCGCGATGGTGGTGGCCGCCTCCCTCGGGCCGTCGCTGTTCAACGCCGTGATCGCGGCGATCGTGGTGTCGTGGCCGCAGTACTCCCGCGTCACCCGCAGCATCGTGCTGGGCCTGCGCGGGCAGAACTACGTGATCGCCGGTCGCCTGCTCGGCCACTCGCCGGCTCGCACGCTGTTCGTCGACATCCTCCCGAACATCGCCGGTCCGGTTCTCGTGCTCGCGACGCTCGACATCGGTGCGGCGATCCTGCTCCTCTCGGGACTCTCCTTCCTGGGCCTCGGCGCCCAACCGCCGACGGCCGAGTGGGGGTCGATGATCTCCGGAGCGATGCAGAACTTCGACGCCTGGTGGCTCGGAGTCTTCCCCGGCCTCGCGATCCTCACGGTGGTGCTGGCGTTCAACTTCCTCGGAGATGCGATGCGCGACGTGCTCGACCCGACCGCCGAGATCACGCACGAGAAGGCGGCGGAGCACAAGGCGTCGGCGACGGGAGTGGCCGCATGACCTCGGCGCAGGGAAACTCGTCCCTCAGCATCCGTGACCTGACCATCGACATCGGGCGCCCGCTCGTGAAGGGCGTCTCGCTCGAGCTCGAGGCCGGCCGCATCCACGGCCTCGCCGGGGAGTCCGGTTCCGGCAAGACCCTCACCTCGCTCGCCGTGCTCGGGCTGCTGCCGCGTCAGGCGCGCGTCGGGGGATCGATCCTGCTCGCGGGGGAGGAGCTGGTGGGCCTGAAGCGCCGCTCCCTCAACACGGTGCGTGGTAAGCGGATCGCCATGGTGTTTCAGGATCCGTCGGCGTCGCTGCACCCGCAGCTGCCCGTCGGTCGTCAACTCACCGACCACATGCGCGTGCACCTCGGGCTCAAGGGTGCTGCGGCGCGGGCACGCGCCGTCGAACTGCTCGAGACCGTGCAGGTGCCCAATCCGACGGAGGCGCTGAAACGGTATCCGCACCAGTTCTCCGGCGGCCAGCGTCAGCGCATCGCGATCGCCTGCGCCCTCGCCTGTGACCCCGAGGTGCTGCTGGCGGATGAGCCCACCACCGCGCTCGACGTGACCGTGCAGGCGGGGATCCTCCAGCTGCTGCGAGACCTCGCCGTGGAGCGGAACCTGGCAGTGCTCCTCGTGACGCACGACCTCGGCGTGATGAGCGCGATCGCCGACACGGTGGCCGTGATGAAGGACGGCCGGATCGTGGAGCTCGCCGATCGCGAGACCCTGTTCCGCGATCCGCAGCACGAGTACACGCGCATGCTGCTCGCGGCCCTCCCGGGTTCGCGCATCGATGAGGCACCGGAAGGGCAGGCCGCAGATGAGTGAGGTCGCAGTCCTCGACGCGCAGGACGTGGTCGTGCGCTACCCGGGCAACCCGCCGGTGATCGCCGTGAACGGCGTGTCGATCCGTGTGGCTGCGGGGGAGACCGTCGCCCTCGTCGGTGAGTCCGGCAGCGGCAAGTCCAGCCTCGCCCGTGCCGTGGTCGGCATCGAGAAGATCGCCGCGGGGACCGTGCTCTTCCGGGATGCTCCGGTCGCCCCGCTCGGCATCCGGCGGCGGGGGCTCGCGCTCACCGGCATCCAGATGGTGTTCCAGGACCCGGCGACCTCGCTGAACCCCCGGCGCCGGGTCGGTGACCAGATCGCCGACGGGATCGCCACCGCCAAGGCGCGGGGTGCCGAAGGGTCCACGGTCGAGGAGTGGCTCGAGCGCGTCGGGCTGCCGACGAATGTGAGCACCCGCTTCCCGCACCAGTTCTCGGGCGGGCAGAAGCAGCGCATCGCGATCGCGAGGGCGCTGGCGGCTCGGCCTTCGCTGCTCGTGGCCGATGAGCCGATCTCGGCGCTCGACGCGTCGACCCAGACGAGTGTCGCCGGCCTGATGCGCGACCTGGTGGCCGAGTCCGGCGCGGGCATGCTGTTCATCTCGCACGACCTCGCCGTGGTGCGCCGCATCGCCGACCGCACGTTCGTGATGTTCGGCGGTCGCGTGCTCGAGTCGGGTCCGACGGATCAGCTCTGGGCCGCGCCGAGGCATCCTTATACGCAGGCGCTCCTGGCGGCGATCCCCGAGCCCGACGGCGCCGGGCGCATCCCCGCCGCCCCCACGGTCGACGACCGCACCGTGTGGGTGGAGGTTCCCCCGGTCGCGTACTGACCCGCGGTGCCTCCTGCGAAAACGGAGACGACCCCTCCCTTGGGCGGAGTGTCGAGGTGCGACACTCCGCGCTGAGAAGGGATCGTCTCCGTTTTCGCCTGCGGCCCTGCGGATGCAGCTCCTGCGGAAGCAGAGCGCGCGGATGTCAGAGTGGTGCGACGATGTCCTGCTTCACGTCCCACTCGGTGACTTCCTGGATGCTCTCGATCTTCTGGCCCTCGACCTCGGTGGAGGCGTTGGCGGCGAGCACCGCGTAATCGCTCGTGACCTCGAAGACCATCGCGACGCTGGTGCCCTGCGCCTCCGAGGTGCCGGTGAGGAGGAACACGTCCTGGCCCAGACGCGTGCCTTTACCGGTGACGGTGTACTCGCCGGACAGCGTGTCGGCCACGCCCATCGGGTCGGACGCGTCGACGGCCTTCGCGGCCGTGCTGAGCGTGCTGATCTCCTGGTCGGTCGAGTTCTCGTCGGCGACCTGCCACTCGCCCGTCGCGGACTTGACCCACGCGTCATCGCCGATCACGATGACCGACCCGAACGTGGTGGTGGTCTCGACCGCGTCGTCGGCCGGGTTGTAGCGCGTGGTCGACTCCATGCCCAGGGTCGTCATCTTCGCGGAGAAGCCGGCGGTGTCGGTCATGGCGGCCGTGACGCACTCCGCGAGGGTGGCACCGTCGATGGTCGTGCCCTCCTTCAACTCGGGGCAGTCCGCCTGCGGTGCTTCCGCCTCCTGCGAGGCTCCGGCACTGGGCTTCTTCTCGGCGGTCGAGTCCGATCCGCTTCCGGTGCATCCGGTGAGCAGCACGGCGGCGGCGAGCACGACGCCGACCCCCCATTTGTTGACGCGCATCGCGTCCCCCCTCTGGTCGAACGCCCGATGACCGTCATCGGGCACTCTTTCCAGCATGCCAAACACCCCAGGAGTTCCCGTCACCACCGACCGCTGTGTCGGGGTCTTGTTCGCGCCCGCACCGCTCTTCCGCTAGACTGTCGAGGTTGTCTGCCTTGCGGCGTCCATTCGGGATTCCAGAGGCGGGCACGTGCACACACCCTCCTGCTCCCGGGAAATTCCCGAGAGCCGTTCTAGTCCGAAGGAGGTGGGTAAGTGACGCACCAGTACGAACTCATGGTCATTCTGACCCCCGAGATCGACGAGCGCCAGGTCGCACCTACGCTCGACAAGTTCCTGAAGGTCATCACCAACGATGGTGGCTCTATCGAGAACGTCGACATCTGGGGCAAGCGCCGTCTCGCCTACGAGATCCAGAAGAAGACCGAGGGCATCTACGCCGTCGTCAACTTCACCGCGACCAGCGCCGCCACGCAGGAGCTCGACCGTCAGCTGAAGCTGAACGAGCAGATCATGCGCACCAAGGTTCTCCGCGCTGAAGAGGCTCAGGCGATGATCGCTTCCGAGGCCAAGCGCTCCGAAGAGAAGGCTGCCCGCAAGGCCGCCAAGGCTGCGAAGGCCTAAGTCTCATGGCCGGCGAAACCGTCATCACCGTGGTGGGAAACCTCACGGCCGACCCCGAGCTGCGCTACACGCAGAACGGGCTGCCGGTGGCGAACTTCACCATCGCATCGACGCCTCGGAACTTCGACCGTGCCGCGAATGAGTGGAAGGACGGCGACGCGCTGTTCCTCCGTGCATCCGTCTGGCGCGAGTTCGCCGAGCACGTGGCAGGTTCGCTGACGAAGGGCATGCGCGTCATCGCGCAGGGCCGTCTGCGTCAGCGCTCCTACCAGGACCGCGAGGGCAACCAGCGCACCGCGATCGAGCTGGAGGTCGACGAGATCGGCCCCTCGCTGCGGTACGCGACCGCGCAGGTCACCCGTGCGGCCTCGACCGGCGGTGCCGGCGGCGGTGGCGGTGGACAGTCTCGCCCCGCGCAGCAGCAGGTGTCGGAGGAGCCGTGGTCCACGCCCGGCTCGTCGACCAGTGCCGATGCCTGGAGCACTCCGGGCAGCTTCGGCGACGACACCCCGTTCTGAAAACACTTCTCTGGCCCTGAGCTGGACCCCTGGGTCCCTGAGCTCGTCGAAGGGCCGCTCATCACTAAGGAAAAACTATGGCTGGAAAGTCGAGCGGCGACCGCCGCAAGCCGCGGAAGGGTGGCAAGCCCACCGCTCCCGCGAAGTCCATCCGGGTCGGTGTCATCGATTACAAGGATGTCGCCACCCTCCGCAAGTTCGTCTCGGAGCGCGGCAAGATCCGCGCCCGTCGTATCACCGGTGTCTCGGTGCAGGAGCAGCGTCTGATCGCCACGGCGATCAAGAACGCGCGCGAAATGGCGCTCCTGCCCTACGCTGGCGCCGGCCGGTAAGGGGTATCGAGATGGCAAAGCTGATTCTCACGAACGAGGTCGCCGGGCTCGGTAGCGCCGGTGACGTGGTCGAGGTCAAGAACGGGTACGCCCGTAACTTCCTCATCCCGCAGGGCTTCGCTACGGCGTGGACCCGCGGTGGCGAAAAGCAGGTCGCTTCGATCCAGGCCGCGCGTCAGGCACGCGCGATCCACGATCGTGACGACGCTGTCGCACTGAAGAACGCTCTCGAGGGCACCAAGGTGCGCCTCACGGTCAAGGCCGGCAAGGAGGGTCGTCTCTTCGGCTCCGTCAAGACCGACCACGTCGCGGATGCTGTCGCAGCCGCGGGCCTGGGTTCGATCGACAAGCGCAAGGTGCACATCCCGTCGCCCATCAAGGTGACCGGTGAGCACGAGGCGACCGTGCGTCTGCACGACGATGTCACCGCAGTCATCACGCTGCAGGTCATCGCCGCCAAGTAAGCACACGCGG
Source organism: Microbacterium sp. H6 (assembly GCF_003314775.1). Lineage (NCBI taxonomy): Bacteria > Bacillati > Actinomycetota > Actinomycetes > Micrococcales > Microbacteriaceae > Microbacterium > Microbacterium sp. H6. The sequence continues at coordinate 37,311 of NZ_QOAY01000103.1, forward strand.
CAAAGCCCCCTGTTCTTCGGGACGGGGGGCTTTCTGCATCCTCGGATGAGGGAACGTCGCCTCAGAGGTCGCGGCCGTGCACGGGTCTGGCGTTCGCCGGGGGATCTCCGACCTCGTCGACGGTGTGGCCGGTGCAGGCCGCCGCTGTCACGCTGGCTCGTTCGACGCGCGAGACGGCGAACCACCGGATGGCATCGCGCAGTCGACACCAGCCGACCAGGTACCACTGCCCACCTGTGGAGGCGAACAACACGGGTTCGACGTCTCGGGTGGTCGCGACGCCGTCTCCCGAGGTGTAGCGGATGCGCACGACGCGCTGCTCCGACATAGCCTCCTCCAGCGCCGACCGGACCGCGCGCGACGGCGACGGGGGTGCGTCGACCCAGACGCGGCGGGCGAGCTCGTCCGCACCGGCGCGGGTGCGCGGGTCGAGGACGTCGATGATCTTGCTCACGGCGGCTGCGGCCAGATCGCCG
>NZ_QOAY01000296.1:0-223 GCF_003314775.1 Microbacterium sp. H6
CCCCTCGTCGAGCCCGGCCTCGCGGAGCGCGGCGACCTGGTCGTCGTGGTCGAGCGCGACGAACGCGACTTCGCGTCCCGTGACCTCGGCGATGGCAGCAGCGAGATCGGTGTAGTTCCAGGCGACATCGCCGCCGAGCTCGTAGACCTCGCCGACGTGTCCGTCCTCGAGCGCGACGACGGCTGCGGCCTCGGCGAAGTCCTTGCGGCTCGCGGAAGCCACC
>NZ_QOAY01000296.1:394-3591 GCF_003314775.1 Microbacterium sp. H6
GTTCGGGGGCCAGGATCAGGTCGCTCGTCGTGGCCTTCGGAGCGCTCGTGTAGACGAACTTGGAGACGCCGGCCGCCTTCGCGGCATCGATGACCGCCCGGTGCTGCGGGACCCGCTGGCCGACCTCGGAGCCGGATACCAGGATGACCGTGTCGACGCCTTCGAGTGCGGACGCGATCGATGCGGGGTCGGTGTAGTCGAGGTGCGCGACGCGAACGCCGAGGTTTGCGGCCTTCGCGGTGTCGCGGGCTCCTGCCACGATCGACTGCGGGTCGGTGCCGCGCTCGAGCAGGCTGGCGATGATGAGGCGGCCGAGGTTGCCGGTCGCACCGGTGACGAGGATGGTCATGAGGGTCCTTTCGTAAGTGACACCCACGACAACCCGCGATCGGGTGTTCGGCATTCCGATCTGACGGTACCCACTTTGAAGTAAGGTACACACATGACGGTTAGTTTCGCGCAGATAAAGGAATCGACTCCGTTCGTGTTCGACCAGAATTGCGGCACGCGTGTCGTCCTCGATCACATCATGAGCAAGTGGGGAGTGCTCGTGCTCTCCTGCCTGTCCGACGGCACCCACCGCTGGGGCGCCCTCCGCAGGGAGGTCGACGGCATCAGCGAGAAGATGCTGGCCTCGACGCTGCGGACGCTCGCCGATGATGGCCTGGTGCACCGGGAATCCCTTCCGACCGTCCCTCCGCACGTGGAGTACAGTCTGACCCCGCTGGGGCGTGACCTGATGGAGCGCATGCTGCCGCTGATGGAGTGGGTGGCTGACCACGCCGACGGCATGCTCGAAAGAGGCTGAATCTGCGGATTCCGTCGTGAGCTCCACTTCTTTGCTTCGGATTCATGCTGTCTGAGAAAGCCGTTGACGCGAGAACCGTTGTGGCTCTACTGTTCTGACATGGCAGCAACGACGCCGATTCATCTGGAACGACCCGACGGCAAGGGTCTGGCCGCCGGCACTCTGGGACTCTGGGGATCGACCGTGATCGGTCTCGCCTCGACAGCACCGGTGTACTCGCTCGTGGCGACGCTCGGCTTCGTGGTGCTCGCGGTGGGGGCGCAGGCTCCGATCGCGTTCATCATCGCCTTCGTCCCGATGCTCCTGATCGCCTTCGCGTACCGCGAGCTCAACAACGCCGTCCCCGACTGCGGCACGACGTTCACCTGGGGAACCAAGGCGTTCGGTCCCTGGGTGGGCTGGATGGGCGGGTGGGGAGTCGCCGTCGCGGGAATGGTCGTGCTGGCCAACCTCGCGCAGATCGCCTCGGTCTACTTCTGGTCCCTGATCGGACAGGATCTGGAGAACAACGACTGGCGCGTCGTCGTCGTCGCCGTGCTCTTCATCGCGGCGATGACCTGGGTCAGCTGGCGCGGCGTCGAGATCGGCGAGCGCATCCAGAACATCCTCCTCGCGATCCAATACCTGGCACTGGCGATCTTCATCGTCGCGGCGCTGTGGCAGTTCTTCGACGGCACGGCTCCGAACGCGACGCCTTTCGACTGGGAGTGGATGAACCCGTTCGCGTTCACCGACTGGTCGGGCTTCACGGAGGCGATCCTTCTGGCGCTGTTCATCTACTGGGGGTGGGACACCTGCCTCGCGCTCAACGAGGAGACCAAGGACCCGAAGCGCATCCCCGGACGCGCCGCGCTGCTGACCACCGTGATCCTGCTGTTCACGTACGTCGCGGTGACCATCGCCGCGATGATGTACGCCGGACTCGGCGAGGACGGCACGGGCCTGGGCAACGAGGCGAACGCCGACGACTTCTTCCTCGCGATCAAGGACGGGTTGCTCGGTCCGTTCGGCTGGGTGCTGGTGGTGTCCGTGATCATCTCGGCCATCTCGTCGACCCAGACCACGATCCTGCCGACCGCCCGGGGAACGCTCGCCATGGGTGTCTACCGCGCCCTGCCCGCCAGGTTCAAGGAGGTGCACCCGACGTACAAGACGCCGTCGTTCTCGACCATCGTCATGGGTGTGGTCGCCTCGGTCTACTACGTCGGGATGACGCTGATCAGCGACAACATCCTGCAGGACTCGATCCTGTCCCTCGGTCTCGCGATCGCTTTCTACTACGCCATCACCGGCTTCGCGTGCGTGTGGTACTTCCGCAAGGACCTCACCTCGTCCGCGCGCGAGTTCTTCTTCAAGGGGCTGTTCCCGCTGCTGGGCGGGCTCATGCTCGCGTGGGCGTTCATCCAGTCGGCCATCGACATGTGGGATGTCGACTACGGATACACGGTCCTGTTCGGTATCGGCGGCACGTTCGTGATCGGCGTCGGCTCGTTGGCATTCGGTCTGGTGCTGATGTTCGTCTGGTACCTCTTCCCGCGCTCGAAGCGCTTCTTCCGTGGCGAGAGCCTGAACCGCGACACCGAGGTGATGGTCCCGGACGAGCCTGCCGTGACCATCCGGTCGATCGACGGAGGCATCTGAGGATGGCGGTCGCGACGGCGGACCTCTACGACGAGCTCGGGGAGGAGATCCAGTCGCTCTCGCTGCAACTGCGCTCCTTCGGCCGGCGGTCGGCGTTCGACGGGCCGATCCGCACCGTGCGCTGCTTCGAGGACAACGCGCTGGTGAAGGCGGTGCTGGCGACTCCCGGTGCGGGCGCGGTCCTGGTCGTCGACGGCGCTGGATCGCTGGAGACGGCACTGATGGGCGACCTGATCGCGGCGTCCGCCGTGGCGAACGACTGGGCCGGGGTCGTGATCAACGGCGCCATCCGCGACAGTGTCGCCATCGATGCCCTCGAGCTGGGGGTCAAGGCCCTGGGGACGAATCCGCGCAAGAGCGCGAAGCTCGGAGCCGGTGAGACCGATGTCGCGCTCGTGATCGAGGGTGTGGTGTTCCGGCCGGGGGCGCATCTCTACAGCGATCGGGACGGAATCCTGGTCGAACGGTGAACGCCGCCTGAAGTCCGGTGGTCTCGGTGTCCTAGGCTTGCTGCGTGCGCATCCGGCTCGACATCGCCTACGACGGCACCCATTTCCGAGGGTGGGCGAAGCAGCCGACTCTGCGCACGGTGCAGGGCACGCTGGAAGCCGCCCTCGCGCGCATCGTGGGCTCGGACGTGCAGTTCGTGGTGGCAGGTCGCACGGATGCCGGCGTGCACGCGAGCGGCCAGGTCGCGCACGTCGACCTCGACGAGAAGCAGTGGTCGCGCATCGAAGCCCGGCAGGGG
>NZ_QOAY01000296.1:3694-17706 GCF_003314775.1 Microbacterium sp. H6
TGTGACCGTCACGCGGTCGTCGATCGCCCCCGAGGGCTTCGACGCGCGGTTCTCTGCGGTCTGGCGTCGCTATCGCTATCGTCTCGCCGACGGACAGGCCGGGTACGACCCGCTGCGGCGCCACGACACGACCCTCGTCCGCGGCCGCCTCGACGAGCGCGCGATGGATGCCGCGGCGCGGACGCTGATCGGACTGCACGACTTCGCGGCGTACTGCAAGCCTCGGGAAGAGGCGACGACGATCCGCACACTGCTCGACTACCGCTGGGAGCGCGATGCCGACGGCGTGCTCGTCGCGGAGGTCAAGGCCGACGCGTTCTGCCACAGCATGGTGCGCGCACTCGTCGGGGCCTGCGTCGCCGTGGGGGAGGGGCGCCTCGATGTCGACGACCTCGTGGTGCTGCGCGATGCGCTCACCCGCACCAGCGAGTTCAAGGTGCTGGCCGCGCGGGGATTGATCCTCACCGAGGTCGGGTACCCCGCCGACGAGCTGCTGTCGTCGCGAGCGATCCAGACGCGCGCGCGTCGAGACCGCGACTGACGCGCGCCTCGAGCAGGGGGCATGCGGCGCAATACCGCAGACGAGTCACGGTGTGCAACCCGGAGCAGATGCACAGCGGGCCGGAGTAGCGTGGAACGGTCATGAAGGTCATCTCGTACAACCTCCAGAAGCATCGAGCCGCGGGTGAGCTCGTGACTCTGGTGCGCGAGCACGATCCCGACATCCTCTGTCTGCAGGAGTGCGACGTCCCCGCGCTGCCGACGCAGATCGGCGACCTCGTGCTCGCCGACGCCACCCAGGGCAACCGTCTCGGACTCGCACTCTTCTATCGCGCGAGCACGTTCCACCTGCAGGCGATCCGCATGCTCGGACTCAAGAAATCCCTGCACGACCGGATCGCGAAACCCGCACACGAACGCGTTCTCGGTGCGCGATTGCGCGACATCGACGACGGCCAGGACTTCATCGTCGCCTCCTTCCACGCCGCTCCGCTGACCGCGTTGAACTCCCTGCGCCGTCACCAGATCCGCGCCGCGCTCTCCGAGCTCGCCGCGCTCGGAGAGGGCCTGCCCCAGCTGATGGTCGGTGACTACAACTATCCGATCTTCAAGGAGAACCTCGGTCAGGCCGTGCGCGACCACGGTTACGCGCTCTCCCTCAGCGACGACCACACGTACACGCGCTACCGGGTGTTCCGGGGCCATTACGACTTCGCCACGTCGACGGGCTTCGAGATCGAGCGCATCACGACCCTGCCGCAGGGGGCGAGCGATCACCGTCCGATCCTCGTCACGGTCAAGCCCGACTGAGCCGCGGTTTGGGCATACGGCACCGGTGGCGTATGATTTCCCTTTGGTGCCTTTCCCGTCCGCGGAGAAAGCGCATCGTCCGAACGTGAGCCCTCCACTGGCGTGTTCCTCCCTGTCGGGAAGAACCACCCCGGAGTGGGATTCACGAACTTCTCCGTTCGACACAAGAAAGCAGCACTATCGTGACGCGCACTTACACTCCCAAGGCTGGCGAAGTCCAGCGCGATTGGGTCGTCATCGACGCCACCGACGTCGTTCTCGGCCGTCTGGCTTCGCACGCCGCTACGCTCCTGCGTGGCAAGCACAAGCCGACCTTCGCCAACCACATCGACTCGGGTGACTTCGTCATCATCGTGAACGCCGACAAGGTCGCGCTCACCGGTCAGAAGCTCCAGAAGAAGATGGCCTACCGCCACTCGGGTTACCCGGGCGGCCTGAAGTCCGTCACCTACGCCGAGCTCCTCGAGAAGAACCCGGTCCGCGCTGTCGAGAAGGCCATCCGTGGCATGCTCCCCAAGAACAGCATCGGCCGCCAGCAGCTGTCCAAGCTCAAGGTGTACGTCGGTGCCGAGCACCCGCACGCCGCGCAGCAGCCGACGCCGTACACCCTCGACCAGGTCGCCCAGTAAGCGCCGTAAGACTTAAGGACATACTCGTGGCTGACATCCAGGACACCACCGAAACCCCCCAGAACTTCTCGACGTCGACTCCCGAGACCGACGCGGTCGAGGCGGCTCCCCGCCCCGTCCTCAGCGTCCCGGGTGCCGCTGTCGGCCGTCGCAAGCAGGCCATCGCCCGCGTGCGCATCGTCCCCGGCTCGGGCACGATCACGGTCAACGGCCGCACGATCGAGGACTACTTCCCGAACAAGCTGCACCAGCAGCTGATCAACGACCCGTTCACCGTGCTGAACCTCGCCGGTGCATACGACGTCATCGCGCGCATCTCCGGCGGAGGCCCCTCGGGCCAGGCCGGTGCGCTTCGCCTCGGCATCGCCCGCTCGCTGAACGGCATCGACGAGGAGAACAACCGTCCGACCCTGAAGAAGGCCGGCTTCCTCTCGCGCGACGCTCGCGTCAAGGAGCGCAAGAAGGCTGGACTCAAGAAGGCCCGTAAGGCGCCTCAGTACTCGAAGCGTTAAGGTCAACTGCTCCGATGCCGATCTTTGGCACGGACGGTGTGCGAGGACTCGCCAATGGCATCCTCACCGCCGACCTGGCGCTCACCCTGGCCCAGGCGACTGCTGTCGTCCTGGGCCAGGGCCGTACTGCGGAGGCTCGCAAGGCCGAAGGCAAGCGGCTGACCGCAGTCGTGGCCCGCGACCCCAGGGTCTCCGGGCACTTCATCGCGGCGTCCGTCGCTGCCGGTCTCGCCTCCTCGGGAGTGGACGTGCTCGAGGCGGGGGTCATTCCGACACCCGCGCTCGCCTTCCTCGTCGCCGACCGTGACGCCGACTTCGGTGTGATGATCTCCGCATCGCACAACGCCGCTCCCGACAACGGGATCAAGATCTTCGCCCGCGGGGGCCGCAAGCTCCCCGACGAGGTCGAGCGGCGCATCGAAGAGGCCATGTCCGGCGAGAAGTTGCGCCCGACGGGCGCCGGGGTGGGACGCATCGACCGGTTCTCCGACGCGGAGGACCGCTACGTCATGCATCTTCTCGGCTCGCTCCCGAACCGCCTCGACGGTATCCACGTGGTGCTCGACTGCGCCCACGGCGCCGCCTCAGGAGTCTCTCCTGAGACGTTCCGGGATGCGGGCGCCGAGGTCACCGTCATCGGCGCCGACCCTGACGGCTGGAACATCAACGACGGCGTCGGCTCGACCCATCTCGACAATCTCGCCGAGGCCGTCGTGCGCCTCGGCGCCGACATCGGGATCGCCCACGACGGCGACGCCGATCGCTGCCTTGCCGTCGACGCCGAGGGCAACCACATCGACGGCGACCAGATCATGGCCATCCTCGCGGTGTCCATGAAGGAGCGCGGGCACCTCACCGACGACACCCTCGTCGCGACGGTGATGAGCAACCTCGGTCTGCACGTCGCCATGCGCGAGCACGGCATCACGGTACGGCAGACCGCTGTCGGCGACCGCTACGTGCTCGAAGACATGAACGAGGGCGGCTACGCGCTCGGCGGTGAGCAGTCCGGTCACGTGATCATGAGCGAGTTCGCCACCACGGGCGACGGGATCCTCACCGGCCTGCACCTGGTCGCCGAGATGGCGCGGCAGCAGAAGTCGATCGCAGAGCTCGCGTCGGTGATGACGGTCTACCCGCAGGTGCTCATCAACGTGCGCGACGTCGACAAGGACCGTGTGTCCGAGGACGAGGTCGTGCAGCAGGCTGTGCGCGACATCGAGTCGGAGCTCGGCGATTCCGGAAGGGTGCTGCTGCGCAAGTCCGGAACCGAGCCGCTGGTGCGTGTGATGGTGGAAGCCTCCGACGCGGAATCCGTCCATGCCTACGCCGGTCGCCTCGCCGAGGTCGTGCAGGATCGTCTGTCGCTCTGACCTCGCGACCGAACACGGCCGACCGCTGATCTCAGCGGTCGGCCGTTTCGCGTTCCCCACCGTGCCGAGCGGCGTCGCGATGGGTGCGCAATGCGCGGGGCGTGGCACCGTAGTCCTCCTCGATGGCGCGGCGAAGGCTGATCGGAGAGGCGAAACCTGAGCGCTGCGAGATCTGCTCGACGCTCAGATCGTCGTATCGGCTGTCGGTGAGCAGCGACCGCGCCAGGAGCGTGCGTCGGTGTCTGATCTCGCCCGCGACCGTGTTCTCGACCTCGGCGAAGACCAGCTGGAGCTGGCGGAGGGAGGTCTGCACCTCGCGGGCTACCCGCGCGGGGTTCAGCCCCGGATCGCCGCACTGCTGGGCGATCAGGGCGACCGCTCGGTCGCGCAGGGCGGCGTGAGCTGAGCGCGGTCCGGATACGGTGTCCACGCGGTCGAGCAGCACCGCTCCGCTCATCTCCACGATCAGATGCTCCATCGCATATCGTTCGATCGCGGTCGTCTCGTCATCGACGGCCAGCACCTGCTCGATGAACGCCTGCATCGCCCGATCGAGCGGACGTCGCTCCTCGAGGATCCATGTCGAGGAGGGGAGTGCGGCGACGTATGTCCCGAGCGCGGTGCGGGGAACATAGGCGGCGATGATGTGCCACGTGCCGAAACACCGCACGCGCTCCGCGACCCCGGGCGGGGCCACCACGAGCCCGCTCTCGACGGGCATCCACGGACCGTTCTGCTCCTTCGCCGCGAGCCCTGCGGCGTCGACGAAGGCGAAGACCGCGTGGTCGGGGTGAGTCGTGGTGGTGTCGATGGCGAGCTCCGTGGTGCTGCCCTGCAGGGACAACAGGGTCACCGGACCCGACGTCCGCCGCGTCACCAGGAGGGGGACACGTTCATCCACCGCGTGCACGCCATGCGCGCTCAGCTCCGCGGAGTCGATCGTGCTCTCATCTCCAGGACCCACTCAGCACCCCCCGACGCCGATGACCACCGACGGTGTCGACCAGCTGGCCGCCACGCCGAGCGATCACCTCCCGTCCTCCTCCGAGCGGGCGGGCCGGTGCTCGCTTGATCAGAGGATACCGGCGCGGACCGGGCGGGCAACAGAGGATGTTCATCCGATGTCACGCACCGCTCAACGGGAGGAGTCGCTCCAGTTCAGCTGTTCGATGTAGCGCAGCAGCACGCCTTCGCGCAGCGCCCATGGTGAGACCTCGAGCTCGTCCACGTCGAGGGCGGTCATCGCGGCATGCAGAGACACGGCCGCGGCCACGATCTGGAACGTCCGATCCGGGGTGATGCCGGGCAGCTCCTGTCTGGCGGACGCGGGCAGACGTGCAAGCCGGGGGATCCACGATCCGAGAGCGGTGCGGGGGAGCAGCATCCGTTCGCTCCCCGACCATCCCTGGGCCGGATATCCGACCAATCGGGCCAAGGAACGGATGGCCTTGGACGAGCCCACCACGTGATCGGGGCGGGGGAGAGCGACGAACCTCGGCAGCACCCCTGCGAGCGTCGCCGTCGCGTGCGCGCGCAGTCGTTCCACGTCCGTCTCACCGGGCGGGTCGTTCGGCAGGAACTGTACGGTCATGCGCCCCGCGCCCAGGGGGACCGAGACCGCAGCGTCCGGCAGCTCCTCGGCTCCCGCTGCGATCTCCAGTGAGCCGCCGCCGATGTCGAGCAGCAGGAGCTGACCTGCCGACCAGCCGAACCAGCGACGGACCGCGAGGAAGGTCAGCTCCGCCTCGGTCTCGCCGTCGAGCACCTGGAGACTCTGTCCCAGCGCTGCTTCGATGCGGGCGATGACGTCGGCGCCGTTGCGGGCATCGCGCACGGCGCTCGTCGCCGTGGCGAGCAGGGCATCCACGCGCTCGCTCTCCGCGACCCTTCGGGCCTGCGCGACCGCGGCCTCGAGCGCGACGACGCCCTCCTCCGCGATGGACCCGTCGGGGGTGAGGTAGCGCATGAGGCGCAGCACCGTCCGGTCGCTCGTCGTCGCGAGCGGACGTCCACCGGGGCGGACGTCGGCCGCGAGCAGGTGGACGGTGTTGGATCCGATATCGAGGACTCCCAGGCGCACGGGATGAGAATACTCTCCCGCGGACATCGCGCCGTGAGCGCGCCGATACGATGGACCCCGTGACCACCGCCGACCCCACGCTGCCGCTGTCTCCGTATCGGGAGATCGGGCGTGCGGAGTGGGCGCGCCTCGCCGCCGGACTCGACCAGCCACTCACGGAGACCGAGGTCGTCGAGCTGCGCGGCATCGGAGATCGCCTCTCGCTCACCGAGGTGCGCGAGGTGTATCTGCCGCTGAGCCGATTGCTCAGCCTGTACGCGACGTCGACGAAGCGCCTGGGTGCCGCCACCTCTTCGTTCCTCCAGGAGGACGACACCACCACCCCGTTCGTCGTGGGAGTCGCCGGGTCTGTCGCCGTGGGCAAGTCGACCATCGCGCGCCTGCTGCGCGAACTCATGAGCCGTTGGCCGGGGACCCCGAGGGTGGAACTGGTGACGACCGACGGGTTCCTCTACCCGAACGCGGAGCTCGAGCGCCGCGGCATCATGGACCGCAAGGGCTTCCCCGAGTCCTATGACCGCCGCGCCCTGATCGAGTTCCTGACCGAGGTCAAGAGCGGTGCCGCCGAGGTGCGTGCTCCCTTCTACTCGCACATGCGCTACGACATCGTCCCGGATGCGAACGTGGTGGTGCGCCGCCCCGACGTCGTCATCGTCGAGGGCCTGAACGTGCTGCAGCCGCCGCCCGCGCCGAACGACGTGGCCGTGAGCGACCTCTTCGACTTCTCGATCTTCGTCGACGCCGACACCTCGCATATCGAGAAGTGGTACGTCGATCGCTTCCTCGCCCTTCGTCAGGCCGCGTTCAGCAACCCCTCGTCGTACTTCAACGTGTTCGCGCACCTCACCGACGAGGAGGCGATCACCACTGCACTGGGATATTGGAACGAGATCAACATGCCGAACCTCGTCGAGAACGTGATGCCCACCCGGCACCGTGCGCGGCTCGTGCTGCGTAAGGGCGCGGATCACGACGTGGAGAGCGTGCTCCTGCGCAAGCTCTGAGGCGGCCGCCGGCACCCGATTGTACGGACGACTCGCAAAAAACGCGCCTTACTCTTGATCCCATGTGTGGAATCGTCGGATACGTGGGCCCGCGCCCCAGCCAGGACATCCTTCTCGCAGGCCTCGCACGCCTGGAGTATCGCGGATACGACTCTGCGGGTGTCGCGGTCATCGATGGCGACGGCACGCTCGGGATGCGCAAGAAGGCGGGCAAGCTCGCCATCCTGCGCGACTCGCTCGCCGATGCCCCGCTCCCCGACGGCTCGACCGGCATCGGGCACACCCGTTGGGCGACGCATGGGGGTCCGACCGATGGCAACGCGCACCCGCACCTGGCCGATGACGACAAGCTCGCGGTCATCCACAACGGCATCATCGAGAACTTCTCGGCCTTGCGTGACGAGCTCCTCGCCGACGGTGTGGTGTTCCGCAGCGAGACCGACACCGAGGTCGCCGCAGCCCTGCTCGGACGGGAGTACGCCGGCAACGGCGGCGACCTGCAGCTGGCCTTCCGCAGCATCGTGAACCGCCTGGAAGGGGCCTTCACTCTGCTGGCGATGCACCAGGACCACCCGGGCCTCGTCGTCGGCGCTCGTCGCAACTCTCCGCTCGTGATCGGGCTCGGCGAGGGCGAGAACTACCTCGGATCCGACGTCGCCGCCTTCATCGAGCACACCCGCAAGGCGCTCGCGATCGGTCAGGACCAGATCGTCTCGATCACCCCGGACTCCGTGACGGTCACCGACTTCGCCGGCACACCCGTCGAGCCGGAGCCCTTCGACGTGTCATGGGACGCGGCAGCCGCCGAGAAGGGCGGATGGTCGAGTTTCATGGCCAAGGAGGTCGCTGAGCAGCCCGAGGCGGTGGCGAACACCATCCGCGGCCGCATCCAGGACGGTCAGGTCGTGATCCCGGAGCTCGACGGGCTCGACGAGCTCTTCGTCGGCATCAACCGGGTCATCATCACCGCCTGCGGCACGGCGTCCTACGCGGCGCTGGTGGGCAAGTACGCGATCGAGCAGTGGGCGCGCGTGGCGGTCGACGTCGAGCTCGCACACGAGTTCCGCTACCGTGACCCCGTGATCGGTGCCGACACCCTGGTAGTGTCGATCAGCCAGTCGGGAGAGACGATGGACACCCTGATGGCCGTGAAGTACGCCCGCGAACGCGGTGCACGCACGCTGTCGATCTGCAACACGCAGGGCGCCACCATCCCGCGCGAGTCGGATGCGGTGGTCTACACGCACGCCGGGCCCGAGGTCGCCGTGGCCTCGACCAAGGCGTTCTCGGCACAGATCACCGCCCTCCTGCTGCTGGGGCTGCACATGGGCCGGGTCCGCGGTGCCGTGGCCGACGCCTCGCTCGATGCGGCAGAGCTCGCAGCGCTCCCCGAGAAGATCGCCAAGGTCCTCGACAGCGAGCAGGAGCACGTCACGCAACTCGCCGGGTGGATGGCCGACACGCGCTCGGTGCTCTTCCTCGGCCGGCACGTGGGGTACCCCATCGCGCTCGAGGGTGCGCTCAAGCTCAAGGAGATCTCCTACATCCACGCGGAGGGCTTCGCCGCCGGCGAGCTCAAGCACGGTCCGATCGCATTGATCGAGCCGGGGCAGCCGGTGTTCGTGCTCGTGCCGTCGCCGCGTCACTCGGCGCTCGTGCATTCCAAGGTCGTCTCGAACATCCAGGAGATCCGCGCGCGCGGTGCCAGGGTGATCGTGATCGCCGAGGAAGGCGACGCGGCCGTGCTGCCGTTCGCCGACGAGGTCATCCGCATCCCGCTCGCCGGCCCGATGTTCGAGCCGCTGCTCGCCGTCGTGCCGCTGCAGATCTTCGCGATGGCCCTGGCCACGGCGAAGGGACTCGACGTCGACCAGCCGCGCAACCTCGCGAAGTCGGTGACGGTCGAGTAGACCCGGCCTCCGATTCGCGCGAATGGCTTCGTTTCCAGCGGAAACGGAGCCATTTGGGCGATTTCAACGGGATTCAGGCTCGGTAGGCTGAACGGGTGATCATCGGAACCGGCATCGACCTCGTGGACATCCCGAGGTTCGAGCGGACGATGGAGCGGACGCCGCGACTTCGCGAACGCCTCTTCGCCCCGTCGGAGCGCACGTTACGCCTGCCTTCCCTCGCCGCGCGCTATGCCGCCAAAGAGGCGTTGATCAAGGCTCTGGGCGGATCCGACGGTGTGCACTGGACCGAGATCGAGATCGCCTCGGAACCCTCCGGTCGCCCGCACTTCGTGCTCTCCGGGTCGACGGCCGCCGTCGTCGAGGAACGGGGCATCCTCACACTGCATCTGACTCTCACCCATGACGCCGGCCTCGCCGCGGCGTTCGTCGTCGCCGAAGGAGCACCGCTGTGACCGTCCCGTTCCGAGAAGCGACCATCGATCTCGATGCCATCGCCGACAACGTGCGGCACTTCCGGCGCCTCACCGGCGTCGAGGTGATCGCCATCGTGAAAGCCAACGCCTACGGTCATGGTGCGGCTTCGGCAGCGGTGGCCGCGCTCTCGGCCGGTGCCACGCGGATCGGCGTCGCCGAGATCCCCGAGGCGCTCGAGCTGCGCAGACAGGGCGTGCACGCGCCGATCATGGCGTGGTTGCATGCGCCGGGGGAGAGGTTCGAGCACGCCGCGGCACAGGACATCGAAGTCGGGATCTCCTCGTTCGATCAGCTCGAGGCAGCCGGCGCGGCAGCCGCTGTCGACCGGCCGGTCGGAGTGCACCTGAAGCTCGAGACCGGGCTGTCGCGCAATGGCATCGCCCCGGCGGACTGGGGACGTGTGCTGGCGGAGGCGGCGCGGCTCGAGCGCATCGGGCGCCTGCGCATCGTGGGACTGTTCAGCCATCTCTCCAACACCTCTGTGGACGACGACAGGGCGGCGCTCGCGAAATTCGAAGAGGGGGTCGCCACCGCTGCGTCGTTCGGCGTCCATCCCGAGATCCGACACATCGCCGCCACGGCAGCAGCCATAGACCTGCCCGAGATGCGCCTCGACGCCGTCCGCATCGGCGTGGGACTCTACGGCCTCTCGCCCTTCGACGACCGCAGTTCAGCGGAACTCGGGCTGCGGCCGGCCATGACCCTCCGGGGCGCGATCGCCGCCGTCCGTCGCGTGCCGGCGGGAACCGGGGTCTCCTACGGCTATGACCATCGCACCGACCGCGACACGACCCTGGTGCTCGTTCCTCTCGGCTACGCCGACGGGGTGCCCCGCAACGCCTCGGGGAAGCTTCCGGTCTCGATCGGCGGGCGCCGGTTCCTCAACGTCGGACGGATCGCGATGGATCAGTTCATCGTCGACGTCGGGGACACCCCCGTCTCGATCGGGGATGAGGTGGTCCTGTTCGGCGACCCCACCCTCGGGGTGCCCTCGGCTGCGGACTGGGCCGAAGCCGCCGACACCATCAACTACGAGATCGTCACCCGGATCGGCTCCCGGGTGCCTCGGAGGACGTCGTGAGCGTGGATCCCGCCTTCCTCGGCCGCCGGGAGATCGCCACCGCCGAGGAGATGGAGCAGCTGGGTCTGCGCATCGGCGAGCAGCTCGAGGCGGGCGACCTGCTCGTGCTGACCGGTCCTCTCGGCGCGGGGAAGACCACCTTCACCCGCGGTCTCGCCGAGGGGCTGGGGGTGCGCGGACCGGTGCAGAGCCCGACCTTCGTGATCGCCCGCACTCATCCCTCCCTGGTCGGCCGAGCACCACTGGTGCACGTCGACGCCTACCGGCTCGGCTCGGCTGCTGAGCTCGACGACCTCGACCTCGACCTCGAGCGGTCCGTCGTGGTGATCGAGTGGGGGCGTGGCATGGCCGAGGAGCTGGCGGACTCGTGGTGGGACATCGAGGTGGAACGGCCCGTCGGAGCGGCGGATGTCGACCCGTCCGAGCTGGATGCCGACGCGCCGCGCTTCGTCACGATCACGCGCGAGAGCGCCTCGTGAGCTCGGGGGACGTCCGCGCCCTGGTCGCCGTGATCATCGAGGACGATCCCGGTGTGCGCTCCCTGCTCGACGAGGTCTTCCTCGCGGCGGGCTTCGAGACGATCCTCACGGGGTCGGGTGTGGACGGTCTCGGGGCCGTCGAGCGGCACCAGCCGGTGATCACGACCCTCGACATCAACCTGCCCGGCATCGACGGCTTCGAGGTGGCGCGGCGCATCCGTCGAGTCAGCGACACCTTCATCATCATGCTCTCGGCGCTCTCCGACGAGTCCGACGTGGTTCTGGGGCTCACCTCCGGTGCCGACGAGTATCTGGTGAAGCCGTTCCGCCCGCGCGAGCTGCGTGCCCGCATCGAGGCGCTCCTGCGTCGTCCTCGACTGCCGGACGTCCGCAGTGCGTCGAGCCTGCGTGCCCCGGTCGAACCCGAGCCCGTGGCCGACGGCGCGACCGTGCTCACCTGGCGTGGGCGGGTGCACCGGGACCTCAGCCTCGACCTCGACACGCGGATGGTCCTGATCGGGCAACGGCGGATCGACCTCACCCCGACCGAGTTCGATCTGCTCGCC
This sequence comes from Microbacterium sp. H6, assembly GCF_003314775.1. Classification (NCBI taxonomy): domain Bacteria; kingdom Bacillati; phylum Actinomycetota; class Actinomycetes; order Micrococcales; family Microbacteriaceae; genus Microbacterium; species Microbacterium sp. H6. The sequence goes on from NZ_QOAY01000296.1 coordinate 15,117, forward strand.
GCACTGCTCGAGGCGAAGCAGCGCGTATGCAGCAAGGCCGAGCTCGCCCGGGGGTTGCGCGGCCTTCCCCCGGGCTCGAGCGACTACGTGAGCGAGCCGGACAAGCGCGCGATCGAGACGCACATCGCCAACCTGCGGCGAAAGCTCGGTGACAGCACGAGCGCCCCTCGCTACGTCGAGACCGTGCGCGGGGTCGGCTACCGCCTGACCCCCGCAACGATCGAAACGAACTGACCGGGGCGGAGCCGCGGCTCCCCAGCCGCGGCCCCGGATGCCTGCGAATCCCCACTCGCCTGGCCCCGGCGTCTGCGTTGTTCCCCAGTCGCAGTTTCGGCCCCACTCAGAATGCTAGGGGTGAGAGGCCGCCCGAAGAGCGGGCTGCACCGATCTTTGAGTAATCTTGCGGGAAAGCTGAGGATCGACCGGAGGGCGGGCGAAGAGCATGATCCGCACCGTCTCGATCTGGCGATGGCAACTGGTGTTCATGGGCAGCATCGTCGCCATCGTGGTGATGATCACCGCCTTCAAGCCCCAGACCTTCGCCAACCCTCTGATCGTCACGGGGATCGCCCTCGTCGTCGTGACCACTCTGGTGACCCTGGCCGTGCCCTGGCATCGACTCCCGCACAGCGCGGTGGCTGCCATCCCGCTCCTGGACGCCCTCGCCGTCGGCTTCACGACGAACGCGCCCGACATCCGCCTGGGCTTCCTCTGGGTCTTCCCCGTGGTCTGGCTGGCGACCTACTTCTCCCTGCCGTGGGTGCTCGGAGGCATCGCCTTCATCAGCGGCACCCTCGTGGTCTTCGCGGATCAGAACGGCACTCCGGCGGACATCCTGCTGCGGCTGTTGACGCTCGTGATCACCCTCGGGTTCCTGGGCGTCACGGTGCGCATCGGCGCTCAGCGCTCTCGTGCGGCACGCCGACTTCTCCAACGGCGGTCGGAGCAGGTCAATCGCGCGGCCGAGCGCGCCGAAGCCAACCAGCGCAGGGTCACGCAGATCGTCGACGCGCTGGGCGCCGCGCTCGTCGTAGTCACATCGTCCGGTCGCATCCTGCAGATGAACGACGCGTACAGGTCTCTGTACGGGCGCGACCGCTTCGGCGCCGCTCTGCCCTCCGCCTCGGTCGAGTACGACGCGCGTCGCGGCCATGCCGTGCCGCAGACGCGCACGACGCTGGCAAGGGCGGCGCGCGGAGAGACGTTGCAGTCCGAGCGGGTCTGGCTGTTCGACGGCGGTGGACAGTGGAGGGCGCTGGAGGTGAGCACACAGCCGATGGCCACGGCCGGCGAGGGGGAGGACATCACTCTCGTCGTGATCGATGATGTGACCGCGATGCTCGAGGCCGAGGAGGAGCGCAGGGCGTTCACGGCGGTCGTCTCGCACGAGCTGCGCAACCCGCTCACCGCGATCATCGGCCACGTGGAGCTGCTGCGCGAACGCGAGGATCTCCCGGGCAGGGTGCCCGCTCAGCTCGAGATCATCGCGCACGCGGGCGATCGCATGCAGGAGCTCGTCGGGAGCATCCTGGAGCAGACGAGCCACACGGCTCCGGAGCCGTTCGCCCCTGTGGACCTGCGCGAACTCGTCGAGGCGTCCGCCGCTTCGTACTCACCGCTCATCGCCGGCAGCAGACAGACCCTCACCGTGGAGGGGGAGGGCGGACTCGTCGTCTCCGGCGACGCTTTCCGCCTGCGCCAGGTGCTGGACAACCTGCTCAGCAACGCCGTCAAGTACACCCCCGCCGGAGGGATCATCACCGTGGACCTCTCGACAGGGCCCGATGGGTACGCGGAACTCGCTGTCTCCGACAACGGTACGGGGATGTCTCCCGAAGACCTCTCGCGGGTGTTCGAGCCCTATTTCCGTGCGGACAGCGCGATGCGCGCCGGCATCGGCGGAACGGGGCTCGGGATGGGGATCGCCAGGGAGATCGTCGCCGCCCACGAGGGCACCATCGATGTGGTCAGCGAGGCCGGCACCGGAACCAGGGTGACACTGCGGTTCCCGCATCACCGAGCGAAGGAGAAGCACACATGAGTCCGCTCGTTCCGGTGAGCGTCGACATCACCACCAGCATGGTGGCCGTCGTCACCGTGCTGACAGCGCTGGTGGTGGGGCTCGGAACGCTCGCCCGCCCGAGCCGCGCGACGGTGACCTGGGCCGGCGCGTTCGGGCTCGGGATGCTCGGGGCCTACCTGTGGCTGGCCGGGCAGCAGACCGATGAGCAGATGCTGCGCGCCGCGGCCTCTGCGCTGATGCTGTGCTTCGAGCCGCTGGTGTGGATCGGACTGCGGCTGCACTTCGGTCGCCGCGCATCCTGGTGGGCGGTGATCCCCTTCCTGGTGGCCGCCCCCGTGCTTCTCGTGGCGACGACGGAGACGCCCTGGTATCTGCCCACTTTCCACGTCGTCTTCCTCGTCAGCGGGGTGTTCGCCGGCATGGTCGCGTACGAGCTCCTGCGCGGACGGCCCGTGGCCAGGGACATCGTGCTGCCGCTGGCTCTCGCCTCGTGCGGATTCGTGGTCGTGGCGGTCGTGAGCGCCGCCTCCGCCCTCGTCGTGGGCGGTGCGGGAACCCAGGAGCAAC
>NZ_QOAY01000296.1:17724-21559 GCF_003314775.1 Microbacterium sp. H6
GCGCTGCGCGGCATGAACGCCGTCGGGACCCTCGTGGTGAGCACCTGCGCGGCCTTCACCCTCGTGCTGCTGGTGCGCGTGGGGGAGAAGGCCGCTGCCGGTCGCAGCACCGACGGGGCGGATCGCGCCCGCAGACGTCTGCGCAAAGCCGAAGCGCAGAACGACCAGCCGTGGTCCGTCCTCGACATCCGCCTCGACGATCCGGTCGACCTCCGCGAAGCATCGACCGGAGCGGAGTTCGCCCGCATCGTCGATCGCTTCCACGACGACATCGAAGACGCGCTGCCGGCATCGGCGGACGCCGATCGGATCGAGGACGGGCGGGCCGTCGTGATCATCCGTGGCAGCGACGAAGCGGTGCGGTATCACCTGCGCGCCATGCTCACCCGCATCGCCATGCTCGAGAGGGGAGCCTCCGCGAGTGGTATCCGCTCCTCCGCCAGCATCGGCTGGGCGCCCGTGTCCGTCGTCGGCTACGACTACGACCTGCTGCGGGCTGCGGCGGACCGGGCCGCGGTCAGAGCCAGGGCGGCGGGCGGCGATCAGTGGAAGCGCGCCAACGCGGACGACCTGATCGGCGTGCGACCGGCGGGCTGACTACCGCGTGCGGGTCTCTCGTCCTCGCGCGAGGGCAGCGACGATCGCGCCTTCGGCGTCGTCACCCGTCTCGGCGGCGGCCGACACGTTCTCGGCGACCACGGCCTCGATGATCTCGGTCCTCTGGATGCGCGTCTCGCGCGGCGCCTTCACGCCGATGCGCACGCTGTCGCCCTTGATCTCGAGCAGCGTGACCTCGATGTCGCCGTCGATGCGCACGCTCTCACCGATCCGCCTCGTCAACACCAGCATTCGTTCAGCCTAGTGCTGCGGGGACGACGCCGACCGCCGGTGCGGGGATGTCGTGCACGACGCCCACCGTCTCGATCGTGAGAGCCGCGGCAGTCGCCTCGTTGTACGACAGCACGGGGAGGCCGTCGGTCTGCGCGGAGATGAGGCGCCGCACGGCCGGTCGCAGCGAGGGTGCGCACACGAGTACCGGCTCGCCGCCTTCCCGCACCGAGGAGACGGCGTGCTTCACGGACTCGATCACGGTCTCCATACGCTGCGGATCGAACACGATCTGACTGCCCTCGTCGCTCGAGCGCAGGCTCTCGAGCATGGCCTGCTCCAGCAGCGGGTTGATCATGACGACGCGCAGGGTTCCGGCATCGGCGAAACGGGCGGCGATCGCCGGGCCGAGGGCGGCGCGGGCGGCCTCGATCAGGCCCTCCGGCTCGGTGGACACCCTGGCCCGCAACGCGAGAGCCTCGTAGATGCGGCTGAGGTCGTTGATGGGGACCCGCTCCGCCAGGAGGCCCTGCAGCACGCGCTGCACCTCTGCCAGCGAGAGCAGAGCGGGGGTGAGCTCCTCGACCGCAGCGGGCGAGACCTGCTTGAGGGCGTCGGTGAGCTGGCGCACGTCTTCGCGGCTGAGCAGTCGAGCGGCGTGGGCGTGGATGACGCTGGAGAGATGCGTGATGATCACACTCGCGCGGTCGATCACGGTGGCCCCGGCGAACTCTGCGCTGTGGCGCATCTCCATGGGGATCCACTTGCCCTCGAGACCGAAGACCGGGTCGAGCGTCGCCGTGCCGGGAAGGCTGTCCAACCCCTGTCCGAGCGCGAGCACCGACCCGACGGGTGCCGTACCGCGACCGGTCTCGACCCCGGCGATCCGGATGACGTAGGTCGCCTGCGGCAGCTCGATGCTGTCGCGGGTGCGCACCGGTGGCGCGACCAGCCCCAGATCGAGGGCGATGCGGCGTCGGAGGGCTTTCACGCGTGCGAGGAGGTCGTCCGGGCCCCCGGTGACCAGATCCACGATGTCGGGGGCGAGCAGGATCTCGAGCGGATGCACACGCATCTTCTCGATGAGCTCCTCCGGCTGGTCGGTCGGAACCGTCGACGGGCTCTGCACCGCAGCCGCCTCTTCGCGTTTCTGGGTGGCCTTGATCCGCTGCGCGATCAGCAGCAGCGTCGCGCCGATCGCGACGAACGGCAGCATCGGCATGTGCGGGATGAGCGACATGATGATCGCGGCGCATCCGGCGATGATCAGCGCATTGCGGGACTGGCCGAGCTGGGCGGACGCCGCCGTCCCCATCTCCGCCTCCGCCGTGGAGCGGGTCACGATCATGCCGGTGGAGACGGCCATCAGCAGGGCGGGGATCTGCGTGACCAGACCGTCGCCGATCGTCAGCAGGCTGTAGGTGCTCACGGATTCGTCGATCGTCATGCCGTGCTGCACGATCCCGATGGCGATGCCGCCGACGATGTTGATGATGATGATGACGAGACCGGCGATCGCGTCGCCCTTCACGAACTTGGACGCACCGTCCATGGCTCCGTAGAAGTCGGCCTCGGCCGCCACCTCGGCGCGGCGCTCGCGGGCCTCCGCATCGGTGATGAGTCCGGCGTTCAGGTCGGCGTCGATGGCCATCTGCTTGCCGGGCATCGCGTCGAGCGTGAATCGTGCGCCGACCTCGGCCACGCGCTCCGCACCCTTTGTCACGACGACGAACTGGATGACGACGAGGATGAGGAACACGACGGCGCCGATGATGAGCGAGCCGCCGACCGCGATGGCGCCGAAGGCCTCGATCACCTGCCCCGCATACGCCTCGCCGAGCACCAGACGGGTGGAGGCCACGTTGAGCCCCAGGCGGAACAGCGTGGCCACGAGCAGCAGCGAGGGGAAGACCGAGAAGTCGAGCGGCTTCTTCACGAACATCGACGTCAGCAGGATCACGAGCGCGAACATGATGTTCAGGATGATGAGGATGTCGAGCAGGAACGGCGGCACCGGCACGACGAGGAGCATGATGATGCCCACGACGCCGATCGGCACTCCGAGCTTGGGAAGCAGCTGTCTCATGCGGTCCTCCGGTAGGGAAGGGAGTGGATGCCGCGGGCGGCCCCGCGTCGTCGCAGCGAGTCGACGAACACGAGCACACGGGCCACGGCGTTGTACAGGTCTTCGGGGATCTCGTGCCCGAGCTCGCAGGCGGCGTGCAGAGCCCTGGCGAGGGTGATCTCGCGCACCAGTGGGACACCGGCGCGCACGGCCTCGTCGCGGATGCGCTCCGCGATCACGCCGCTGCCCTTCGCGACCACCTTGGGCGCGGCCCTGCCGGGTTCGTACCGCAGTGCCACGGCGATGTGGGTGGGATTGACCACCACCACATCGGAGCCGGCGACGGCCGCGATCATGCGGTTGCGGCTGACAGCGAGCTGCCGTGAACGGCGCTGCTGGCGGATGAGCGGATCGCCTTCGGAGTTCTTGCTCTCGTCGCGGATCTCGCGCTTGGTCATGCGCGTGTGCTTGCGGTTGCGTCGCATCACCACGAACATGTCGATCGCGGCGAGGGCCAGCCCCACGCCGATCGCGGTCTGCAGCAGGGCGGTCGTGCCTTCGCTCGCGGTGCCGAGCATTCGGGTGACGGAGTGCGCCCCGCTCGCGGTCAGCACGGGCATCAGGCTCGCGATCACGAACCAGAGGGCGATGCCGATGGCGGCGGTCTTCATGAGGGCCTTGGCGCCCTCCCAGAGAGCCTGCATGCCGAACACGCGGCGCACGCCGTTGACGAGGTTGAACTGCTCGAAGCGGCCCGTCAGAGGGCGCAGGTGCACACCGCCCTGGATGACCGCGCCGATCAGGGTGACGATCGCGACGGCCGTCAGCATCACGGTGAGCGTCGGGAGCACGGAGGCCAGGCCGCGGCCGAGCGCTGCGAGCGCGGCCTCCGGCGTCGGCGCCGCGACCAGGGAGTCGAGCGTGAGCAGCTGCTCCGTCCCC
>NZ_QOAY01000050.1:0-224 GCF_003314775.1 Microbacterium sp. H6
GCTCGCACCGCTGCGTGGACTCGGCGCTGCAGGGGCCGTGGCCTTCGTGCTCGTCGTCATCGCGATCTCGACGGCGGCGCATCTGCTGATCCCCTCGCGGTCGGCCCGTTCCGCGGCGATCATCCCCGTCGTGGTCGCGCTCGCTCCCGCCCTCGGCGTCTCACCGATGGCTGCAGCCTTCGCCTCGACAGCGGCTGCCGGCTTCTGCCACACGCTTCCCAGTT
>NZ_QOAY01000050.1:274-764 GCF_003314775.1 Microbacterium sp. H6
GGCGAAACCCGTCGCGATGTTCGCTGACCCCGACATCGTCAGCGGTGGTTTCAGTCCGCTGGATCTGCGTCGACTCTCGGTGGTACTGGCTCCCGCGATGTTCGTGCTCGTCGCGGTGTTCGCCCTCTGGGTATGGCCGTCGATGGGGCTGCCTCTGTTGCTCTGACCCGCAGCGTCCCGTTCACCCACCCGCTTCACTCCGCGTGCGCCGCCGGTGCACCGGTGCTCGTCGTGCCCGCACACCGGGCGCTCGTCGCCCGTTCGGGCGCAGAAGGAGGAATCGTGTCCATCCACATCCCGCAGCGCATCCTGGTCGCACCCAGCGGATTCAAGGAGAGCCTGAGCGCCGAGGCCGTCGCGCAGGCGATCGCCGCCGGTGTGCGTCGGGTCATCCCCGGCGTGCAGGTGGACGAGTATCCGGTGCCGGACGGCGGGGAGGGCACGGCAGCCGCGCTCGCCGCGGCGACGGGCGGCGAACTCATCGCCGCCC
>NZ_QOAY01000135.1:0-225 GCF_003314775.1 Microbacterium sp. H6
AGCAACCGCGCCGTGGCTCTGGCGCGGCTGCGCAGCTCCGGTATCGCGCTTCCACCGGCGTTGGTCGCGGCGGAAGACGTTCCCCGGGGGAAGCCGGAACCCGACCCCTATCTTCTCGGCGCCTACCTGCTGGCGCGCCGCGCTGACGACTGCATCGTGTTCGAGGACTCCGTGCCGGGGATCCGCTCGGCGCGCGCGGCGGGGGCCGGGGTCGTCGTCGGGGGC
>NZ_QOAY01000135.1:368-4872 GCF_003314775.1 Microbacterium sp. H6
CGCCAGTGCTCGGTCGATCACGTCCACCGCGACCTCGATCTGATCGTCGGTGGTCGTGAGAGTCGGCAGGAATCGGATGACGTTCGCGTCGCTGCCGGCCGTCAGCAGCAGGATGCCGTGCTGGGCCGCGTAGGCCGCGATCGCGAAGGCGGCTCCCGCGGCGGGGTGCGAGGTGGCGGGATCGGTGAGTTCGAAGGCGTACATGGCGCCGATCCCGCGCACATCTCCGATCAAGGGGTGGCGCGAGGCGAGCGTGGTGAGGTGCTGCCGGAGGCTGCCTCCGATGCGCAGGGCTTCCGCGAAGAAGGGGCCGTGCTCGAGCTCATCGAACACGGCCAGGGCCGCGGCGATGGAGACGGGGTTGCCGCCGAAGGTTCCGCCGAGGCCGCCGGGGTCGGGGGCGTCCATGATGTCGGCGCGTCCGGTGACGCCAGCGAGCGGGAGTCCTGCCGCGATGCCCTTGGCCGTGAGGACGAGGTCGGGGACGACGTCGAAGTGCTCGCTCGCGAACCACGTCCCCGTGCGTCCGAGCCCGGTCTGGATCTCGTCCGCGATGAACACCACACCGTTGCGCGTGCACCAGTCCTGCAGTGCGGGCAGATAGCCGTCGGCGGGGACCACGAACCCGCCCTCGCCCTGGATCGGCTCTGCGATGACGGCGGCCAGGTCGGAGGTGCCGATGCGCTGCTCGAGGTGGGCGATCGTGCGCTCCGTCGCCTGCTCCCCGGAGAGGCCGTCCCGGTACGGGTAGGAGTTGGGTACGCGGTGGATGTCGGACGAGAAGGGGCCGAATCCGGTGCCGTATGCGGCCTTGTGGTTCATGGCGAGAGTGAGGTTGGTGCGTCCGTGGAAGGCATGGTCGAGGGCGGCGACCGCGCGCCTGCCGGTGTGCCTGCGAGCGATCTTGACCGCGTTCTCGACGGCCTCCGCGCCCGAGTTCACGAACACCGAGCGCTTCTCGTGATCGCCGGGGGTCTTCTCGGAGAGGCGCTCGGCCAGCCTGACGTACCCCTCGTAGGGCGTGACGGTGAAGAGCGTGTGCGTCACCTGCTCGAGCTGCGCGGCGGCGGCCGCGACGGCGGCCGGATTCCCGTGTCCGATCGTGGTGACGCCGATGCCGCTGCCGAGGTCGAGGAGGCGATTGCCGTCCACGTCGGTGACCCAGGGGCCGTCCGCGTGCGCGATGTACACCGGCAGCACGCTGCCGACTCCCCGGGCGACGGTCTGCCTGCGTCGCTCGTGGAGGGCTCGACTGCGCGGTCCCGGCACATCGGTCAGCAGCAACGGGGCGGAGGAGTGATCGGGAAGCACGCGGGGCGCAGACATGGGGGCTCCTTCGGTGAGCAGTGGTGAGCGGCGGACATCGCCGACGAAACGGCCTAAGACTATGTTAGTGTTTGACCTATGTCAAAGTTGGATGCACCGATCGGCGCCGACGAGCGCTACCCCACGGCGGTCACCGTCGACGACTTCCGGCATAACCTCGCGAGCGTCGAATCGCGCATCGCCGAGGCAGCGCGGCGGGCGGGGCGCGATCCGCGTGAGGTGACCCTGCTCCCGGTGAGCAAGACGGTCCCGACCGAGCGCGTCCGCGTCGCGATCCGCTCGGGCATGCGGCTGCTGGGCGAGAACAAGGTGCAGGAGGCGGTGCGCAAGAACGGGGAGACCGCCGACCTCGATGTGTCGTGGTCGATCATCGGGCACCTGCAGACCAACAAGGCCAGAGATGTGGCCGCGTTCGCCACCGAGTTCCAGGCTCTCGATCGGTTGCGGGTGGCCGAGGCGCTCGACCGACGTCTGCAGGCCGCCGGCCGCAGCCTCGACGTCTTCGTGCAGGTGAACACCTCGGCCGAGGATTCCAAGTTCGGGATGCCACCGGAGGAGCTTCCCGCGTTCCTGGAGGCACTGCCCTCCTATGGGACGCTCCGCGTGCGGGGACTGATGACCCTCGCCATCCTCACCCCGGACGACGCCAGGGTGCGCGAGTGCTTCTCGCTGCTGCGCACGCTGCGGGACCAGGCCAGAGAAGACGCGCCCGACCTCATCGGGGCGGGCGAGCTGTCGATGGGGATGTCCGGGGACTACGAGATCGCCGTCGAGGAGGGCGCCACGTGCGTGCGCGTCGGACAGGCGATCTTCGGTGCCCGCGCGCTGCCCGACAGTCACTACTGGCCGGAAGGCTGACGACACGTGCTGCGGACCGTTCGCGCCTACCTCGAACTGACCAAACCCCGCATCCTGGAACTCCTCCTCGTCACCACGATCCCCGTCATGGTGTTCGCCGCCGACGGACGGCCCGACATCGCTCTCCTGGGGGCGGTGCTCGTGGGCGGGGCACTGAGTGCCGGTTCCGCCGGGGCGTTCAACATGTACTTCGAGCGCGAGAGCGATGCGGTCATGGAGCGCGCGGCCCGGCGCCCCCTGGTCACGGGCGTCGTGTCCGCGCGCGCCGGTCTGATCTTCGCGACCGTGCTCGGAATCTCCTCCGTGGGGTGGATGCTCACCTTCGTCGGCCCCCTGCCCGCCGCGTTGTCCACCGCCGGCCTCGTGCTGTACGTGGTCTTCTACACCCTGCTGCTGAAGCGTCGCACCGAGCAGAACATCGTCTGGGGCGGGGTCGCTGGGTGCATGCCCGTGCTCGTCGGCTGGACCGCGGTGCGCGGCGCTCTCGAATGGCCGGCGGTGATCCTGTTCCTGGTGGTGTTCTTCTGGACGCCTGCGCACTACTGGCCGCTCTCGATCCGTTACCGAGACGACTACCGCCGGGCCGGCGTCCCCATGCTCGGTGCCACGCGCCCGCCGTCGTTCGTCGCCATCAGGGTGATCGGCTTCGCGGTGGTGACGGTCGTGTGCTCGCTCATCCTGCCCTGCGTCGCGGAGGTGAGCCTGCTGTACTGGACGGTGGCTCTGGGGGCGGGCGCGGGGTTCGTGGTGTCCGCGTCGCTGATGCGGTCACGGGCTCGGCGGGGTGGCGAGCTGCGCCCGATGCTCGTCTTCCGCGCGTCGATCGTCTACCTCGCCGCACTGTTCCTCGCGGTGGGCGTCGATCCTCTGCTGACGCCCTGAGTGCGCGGCCCCTTCAGTCCTCGGTGCGGAAGCCTGCGGGCTTGTGTGTGCCGTCGCAGAAGGGCTTGAGGGCCGACAGCCCGCAGCGGCACAGCGCGACGGTGCGGCGGTGGGAGGGGATCGGCGTGCCGTCGGCGGCGTGCAGCTCGACGGCACCGCGGACGAGCAGCGGACCGTCCGGGTACGGAGTGATCGTCGCCGGTTCGTGGTCCGCGCTCATGATGACGCCCTCGTGCGCAGCGACGAGGAATCCGCCGACCAGGCCTCCAGGATGTGTGCGCCTCCCCATCCGTCCACCGTCAAGCAGGCGGCTGCACCGAACATGATGTCTGGCAGCAGCTCCGGGTGGTCCTCGGCGAGGCTGCCTGCGAGGTCTCGGGCGGCGATCTGCTCATGCACGGCGTCGGCCTCGACGTGCTCGTCGAAGTACGCCGTGACGTCGGTGGGGAAGTCCAGGCGGCGCAGACCGTCGGCATACAGGCGGCAGGGGATGGACGAGGTCATCTCGTAGGCGGCCAGATGACCGACGATCGATCCGACGAGCCGACGGTTGAGTCCGAACATCGACATCATGTTGAGCGACGCGAGGGTGACGGCGGGGAGATCGTCGACGTACGCGCCATAGGTGTCATCCAGGCCGGCTGCGCGCATGGCGCGCGCGAAGAGGGCGGCGTGCACGCGGTGCGGTCGGCCGCCGCCGTACTCGTCGGACTGGATCTCGACCAGAGCCGCCTTGGCCCGTCCGTCGAGTCGGGGAATCGCCCAGGAGTGCGGGTCCGCCTCGCGGAGCGTGTACGCCGAGCGCTGGATGAGCATCTCCCGCGCCTGGGACTTCGTGGCCTTCTTCACGAAGTAACGAGAGAGGCTCGGGCCGGTGTCCGCTTCGGCGAGTGCGAAGAGCGCCCGCCCGACGGCGTCCACGGTCGGCTCCGGCAGCTCCGGCATCGGGACTCTCGCGCGCAGTTCCCGCTCGAACGCCGACTCGAGCGTGCGGCGGGTCGCGAGGAGCGCCGGGTCCCACTCGAGCTCGGGATCGAGTGCCGACAGTGATCCGTAGGCGGATGCGTAGAGCACGAAGAGGGCGAGCTGGATGTCGTCGTCACGGGAGACGTCAGCGCAGGCCGCTGCGGCTTCTTCGGCGAGAGCGGCGTGGTCGGCGTGACGATCGACTCCGGTGAGATGCGAGATGACGGCGCGGCTCACCGGGCCGCGGTCGGGGAAGGGGAGTCTCGGTGCGGATGCCGGTGCGGGTGACGGTGCGGTCGCCGTGGCGGAAGAGGTCATGTGTCGTGCTCCTGATCGATGCGGACCCTCGTATCCTGCGGGCTCGGATGAGATCGGGCCAGGGACTTGACGAGCGCGCATCGACCGGGCAAGCGGGGCAGGCATGGAAGCCCGCGCGGATGCACGGAGCCGGCTACCGGCAGGACTCGAATGC
>NZ_QOAY01000135.1:4909-8017 GCF_003314775.1 Microbacterium sp. H6
CGTCGTCGTCGGGGGTGACGAGGTCGCGGTCCCGCAGCACCATCGATGCCGGCGAGGCGTCGTCCGTGCACATCTCGGCGAAGGGCCGCGGAAGCTCATCGGTGTACTCGATGTCGATCACGCGCTCGCCGTAGACATCGGTGTACGCCGCGCACTCCTCGTACGCCGCGCACTCCTCGGTCACCGCGAAGTCGAAGCCGGCGTGCTCCTGCAGCGCGGGGGCATCCTCGGCGGCGTTCTTCTGTCCCGCTGCCAGCCCCACATCGTGCGCCGCCTCGACGAGGAGTGCGGCCAGCGCGAGGTTGTCATCGAGCGAGAGGGCTCCCTTCGACCGCGAGTACGAGTCGAGGTTGTCGAACTCGACGGCATCGAACCCGTCATCCGCGCAGTGCTCGATCCAGGGGATCACGGTGTCGGCGATCTGCTCCCGGCGCTGCGCGGTCGACGTGTCGAGCAGCGCCTCGTCGGGCCAGTCCGGGTCGAAGACGACATGTCCGTCGCGCTGCAGCAGCAGATCATCGGGCCAGGTGTCGAGTTCTCCCGGTTGTGTCTGGAATCCGTTGACGTAGCAGACCGAGTACACACCGGCCGCGGGCTCCGCGGTGCGGTCGCGCCCGACCACGCCGACGCCGGAGGACGGATCGTAGGCCCCGCCGAGCTGATAGTCCGGCGTGGCGCCGGAGGGAGGAAGGGCGACGGAGGACGGCGGGTCCGCGGGCGCCGCGCACCAGCCGAGAGCGAGGAGGAGGGCGACGCCGGCCGCTGGCCAGGCACTCCGGAGCAGCCGATTCAGCGTGCCGCTCCGTACAGCTCCGCGATCTCCTTCGACCCCATGCCCTGCGCATAGGTCGGATGCTGGGGCCATCCCTCCGGAACGTCCTGCCATTGCTCCTGTCGACCGTAGGGGAGCAGATCGACAAGACCCTGCAGGTAGCTCAGCCGCTCCGTGCCGCGGCCGTCGGTGTGCCAGGTGCGGTACACGGTGTCGCCGTCGCGCAGGAACACGTTTACGCCGAACCCCGCGTTCGGCGGGGCGTCCACATCGGCCCCGAACGTGCTGTCGGCGCTCGAGTACCACTGCATGCGGTTGCCCACGCGTTCGCGGTAGGCCAGGGCTTCCTCGATCGGACCGTTCGTCACGATCACGAAGCGCGCGTCGTAGTAGCGCTCGAGCACGTCGAGCCGCGTGAACTGCGAGGTGAAGCCGGTGCAGCCGGGACACTGCCATTCGCTGCCGTCCGACCACATGTGGTTGTAGACGATCAGCTGGGATCGTCCGTCGAAGATATCGGCCAGGCGTACCGGACCCTCGGCGCCGACCAGCGTGTAGTCGGGCAGCTCGACCATGGGCAGGCGTCGTCGTTGCGCGGCGATCGCGTCGAGCTCCCTGGTCGCGGCCTTCTCGCGCACGCGCAACTCGTCGAGCTCACGGCGCCAGGTCTCGGCGTCGACGACAGGGGGAAGGGGCTGTGCTGTGCTCACGGTGACCTCCGGATGCTGAGCGATGCGTCCAGTCTGCGCGCGGCCGGGGACACGGTCAATGCGGGAGCGGTCCCGTCGATGCGGTGTCGGCGGGGAGCGCCTCGCTCGGATTGCGGCGGATGCCGATCCACGACACCACGCCGCCGATCACGAGCACGGTGGCCGTGACCCAGGCGGCGCTGTGGAACCCGTCGAGGTCGAGAGTGCCGCCGACGATGGTCGACAGCATCGCGACGACGAGCAGCCCGGCCACACGAGATACCGCGTTGTTGACGGCCGAGGCGATGCCCGAATGGTTCTCGTCGATGGCACCGAGGATCGCGGCCGTGAGCGGTGCGACCGTGAGCGAGAGGCCGAGACCCATCACGATCATCGCCGGCAGAACCTGCCACCAGTAGTCGAAGTCTGCGGACACGAGGAGCAGCATCAGAGCGCCGACGGCCATCAGCAACGGGCCGACCGTCATGAAGATGCGGGGTCCCCACCTGCCGGCCCACTGACCGGCACGCGAGCTGATCAGGATCATCAGGATCGTCATCGGCAGACTCGCCAGGCCCGCGGCGGTGGCGCTGAGTCCTGCGCCCTGCTGCAGGTAGACCCCGACCACGAAGCCGTTGAGCGACAGTGCTGCGTAGACGAAGAGCGTCGCGAGGTTGCCCCACCCGAAGTCGCGCACCCGGAACAGCCAGAGCGGCATGAGCGGCGAGGCGGAGTGCTGCTGCCGCCACAGGAACAGTCCGAACAATGCGGCGCCGGCGATCGCGGGGATCCAGATCGCGGGCGACTGCCACCCCATGTTGGGCTGCTCGATGAGTGCGAAGACGACGGCCCCGAGCCCGATCGCGCACAGGGCCCCGCTCCACCAGTCGACCTTGACGCCGCGGGGGTGCTCCGGCAGATGCAACCGGGCGAGGAGCAGCAGGGTGATCCCGATCGGGATGACGTTGATGAGGAACACGAAGCGCCACGAGAGGTAGTCGACGAACAGTCCCCCGAGCAGCGGACCGACCAGCTGCGCCCCCGTGGTGAAGGCCGTCCAGACGCCGATGGCGCGCGATTGCACGTCGGCCCGCATGGTGGCCGTGATGAGGGCGAGCGAGCTCGGTACGAGCAGGGCACCGGCGGCGCCCTGCGCGGCGCGGGCGACGATCAGCATGAGCGGATCGACAGCCGCCGCCACGGCGATCGAGGCGATCCCGAAGGCGATGAGTCCGATGCGCATGACGAGCACCCGGCCATAGGCGTCGGACACCGATCCGGCCAGCAGGATCAGGGCGCTCAACGTGATCAGGTAGGCGTCGACGACCCACTGCTGGGTGGTGATGCCGCCGCCGAGCTCGCGACTGATCGCCGGGAGTGCGACGTTCACGACCGTGCCGTCGAGGAAGGTCACGAACGACGCGAGCACCGCGATCGAGATGACGAGTCTTTGGAGCGGGGCGAAGGTGGCCACAGGCCGACACTACTCCCGGTGGCCGACGTCGGGGCCGGGCGCCTCATGGTGTGGGCGTGGAGACCGTGAGTCCAGGGGGATCCGCCGGGAGCGGCGACGGCGTCCCTGCGCGCAGGAGCTCGGCGAGCTTCGACGGCCCGCCATCCGCGGCGGCCCGGCGTTGGCGATCAGCG
>NZ_QOAY01000175.1:0-23827 GCF_003314775.1 Microbacterium sp. H6
CCCGCTCGGCAAGATCGCTCAGCGCCGCATCACCGACGCCGCGACGGCGCACGATGTCCGCGACCGGCTCGCGCTCCTCGGTGAGACTCATGCCCCCGGCGACACCGACCTGGCCTGGACGCGCCTGACCCACTGGCGCGAGCAGCTCGCGGCCGTGCTCGACCAGCCGCCGTACGAGCCGATCACCGGGGTCGAGGTGCGCGGAGCATCGGCATCCCCGTCCACCGCGCTGCTGGCCGCGTGGCTGCAGATGGCTCTCGATGTGCCGGTGCAGTGGTCGTACGAAGACCCCGACCAATGGGCTGAGGGCATCAAGTCGGTGCGCCTGACGCGTGATTCGGGAGACATCCTCCTCGAGCGCCCGACGCCGGGCGTCGCCGTGCTCACGCAGCCGGGCCAGCCGAACCACGACCTGCACCTTCCCCGACGCACACTTCGCGAATGCCTCGCAGAGGAGCTGCGTCGACTGGACCCCGACGTCCTGTACGGTCGGGTGATCACCGAGGGCTGGGAGAAGCTGGGTCCGCCCGAGACTGGAGAGTGACGTCGATGACGACATCGTCCGCAGAGAAGCGCGTGGTGGTGGAAGCCACCCCCGCTGCCCTCGCCACCCGTGTGGCCGACCGATTCCTGACGCGGGTGCGTGCGCGCACCCGCAACGGTCGGCTCGCACACATCGCCCTCACGGGAGGATCGATGGGTGGAGCGGTGCTGCGTGCCGCGTCCGAACACCCTCGTGCCGCCGAGATCGACTGGTCTCTGGTGCACTTCTGGTGGGGCGACGAACGCTTCGTCCCGCGCGACGATGTCGACCGCAACTCTCTGCAGTCGCGACAGGCGCTGCTCGACCACATCGCCGTGCCCGCGGAGAACGTGCATGAGGTCGCCGGCCCCGACAGCGGCCTGACCCTGGACGAATCCGCCGCGGCTTACGCCGAAGAGCTCGCACGGTTCGGCACCGACGAGCACCCGTGGCCCTCGTTCGCCGTGTGCTTCCTCGGTGTCGGCCCCGACGGCCACGTCGCCTCGCTCTTCCCTGATCGCGAGGAGGTCACGGTGACGGATGCCGCCGTTCTCGCCGTGCGGGACTCCCCCAAGCCTCCGCCGGAGCGCGTCACTCTGACCCGCCCCGTGCTCAACTCGTCCAAGCGCGTATGGCTCGTACTGACGGGGGCGGACAAGGCCTCCGCGCTGGGCCTCGCTCTTGCGGGCGCCAGCTACACGAGTGTCCCTGCAGCCGGGGCGAAGGGCCGCAAGCGGACGGTCTTCTTCGTGGACGAAGCTGCCGCCTCCGAGGTCTCCGCCGACCTCATCGACCAGGCCTACTGAGTCCTGCGAGCACAGCCCCTCCCGGGGACTGCGTCACGGGTGTTCCGAGGATCCATCGCCCCGCTGCGGCGCATCCGGCCCGACGGTGCCGTCGGCGCGCTCGGGAGCGCCCATCGCCGAGGGCGATGCCGTGGAGTCCTCCTGCCCGCTCCGCCCGGGGGCGCCCGGCGCACTGCCGCGCGGTATCCCCAGTTCCTGGCTGTCGCTGAGCACCTGGGGATGGTACCGGGCGAGCCCGACGACACCCCATACGGCGATCCCGCCGGCCACGGCGAAGATCACGAGCACCCACCACGGCGCGGCGGCTGCTTCGCCCAGCACGACCATTCCGATGAGCACCGCCACGAGCGGGTCGACGACGGTGAGTCCGGCGATCACGAGGTCGGGCGGACCCGAGCTGTACGCCGTCTGCACGAAGTAGGCACCGACAGCCGCAGCCGAGATGAGGGCGAGCACGCAGATGGCGGTGATCCACTCGAACTGGCCCGCCTCGATGCGCTTGATGACGACCTTGGCGAGCGTGGCCACGAATCCGTAGAGGATGCCGGCGCCGATCACGTAGAACAGCGCACGCATGCGGCGACGCAGGATCAGCCAGCATGCGCCGAGGACGATGATGACGGCGAGCAGGAGCGCCAGGATGGTGAAGAGCTCGCGGTCGGTCACCTCTTGCTCTGTCGCGTAGATCGCGGCGAAGAACACGAAGAGGAAGATCCCGCCGACGCAGCAGATGATGGCGGTCAACGATTGTCGTGTCGGCGAGTGGCCGGAGATCCGCGCATTGAGCAGCGTCGTGATCACGAGCGCGATCGCTCCGAGCGGCTGAACCACGATCAGCGGCGCCTGCACGAGCGCGGCGAGCTGACAGATGACGGCGAGCCCGAGCATGAGCGTGCCGATGAGCCACGACGGGCGGGTCAGGAGCCGCTTGAGCTGATCGAAGCTCAGTCCCGACGCACCGGTGGCACCGCTGAGACGCTCGACCTTCTCGACGCCGCGGTGCTGGTATTGCGCGCCGAGGGACATGAAGACGGCGCCGGCGAGGGCGAGCGGGATGCCGAGCAGCAGACCGGGGTTCTGGAACGCGCCGACGAGCTGATCGCCGACGTCCTCGACCGCATTCATCCACACCCCAGCACTCACAGTACGACCCTACCTGGCGCGCACCGCCGACTAGGGTTGTGACGTGGCTGTACTTCCGATTCGCATCATGGGCGATCCCGTCCTGCACTCCCCCGCCTCCCCCGTCGACGAGATCACCGACGACATCCGAAGCCTCGTCGCGGACATGTTCGAGACGATGGATGCCGCACCGGGAGTCGGCTTGGCCGCCCCGCAGGTCGGCGTGCCCCTGCGGATCTACACCTACGCATATGTCGATGACGACGACCAGCCGTGGCGTGGTGTCCTCATCAACCCCGAGCTCTGGATGGTTCCGCTCGAACCGGGCGAGCCCGATCCGGACCTCGAGTCAGAGGGCTGCCTCTCGTTCCCGGGCGAGCGATTCCCCCTGCGCCGGTCGGAGCGCGTGCACGTGACCGCGACGGACCTGGAGGGGCAGCCGGTCTCGATCGACGTGGACGGCTGGCGTGCCCGCATCATGCAGCACGAGTTCGATCATCTCGACGGCATCCTGTACGTCGACCGTCTCTCCGACGGGGACTGGAAGACCGTGCAGAAGATCGCCCGCAAGCGCGGCTGGGGGCGGCCAGGCGCGAGCTGGATGCCCGGCGTCGACGACCTCGAGGGGTGAGCCGCTCCCAGCAGAACCACAGCCTCCTCCGAGTTGCATCACAGACTCGGTGACGGCTAACGTGTTCGCGGCGGGGGCTTTCATCGTGCCTCCACATCACGCTTCGGAGGGGAAACAATCATGATGAAGATGCGCGATCGACGGGCTCTGATGCTCGCAGGATCGGCAGTGGCGCTCTCGGTCGCCCTGACCGGTTGCAGCGCCCTCAACGGTATTCTCGGCAGCGGTTCCGGCGACGCCAACCGCGATGAGGAGACCGGCCAGGTCACCGAGAGCTCGAACGTCGGCGTCTTCTCGGTGAAGCTGGGTGACTGCATGCTCGACACCGGAACCGGCATGCTCACGGATGCCAACGTCCTCCCCTGCACCGACCCGCACGACCAGGAGGTGTACTACGAGATCACGATGCCGGACGGCGAGTTCTCCGACACCGACATCGACGCGGCGACGCAGGAGTGCGTCGGAGACGCGTACACCTCGTTCGTCGGCGTCGCCTACGACGACTCCGCTCTCAACGTCACCACGCTCGTTCCCACCAAGGACTCCTGGGAGAAGAACAACGACCGCGTGATCCAGTGCATCATCTTCGACCCGGCCGGGCAGACCACCGGCTCGCTGGCCGGCGCCGCACGCTGACCCGCAGTCGCAGAGAAGGGCTCCGCCTCGTGGCGGGGCCCTTCTTCGTACCCGCGATGGTTCAGTCGTCCGAGGCGCGCAGAGCCAACCAGGCAGCCACGCGATCGTCGGGGTCGGCCATGGACAGTCCCAGCAGATCCTCGATGCGTCGGATCCGCGCCGCCAGCGTCTGCCGATGGATTCGCAGTCGCGTCGCGCTCTCGCCCCAGGCGCTGTTCGTGGCGAGGAAGACACGCAGGGTCTCGATCAGCTCCGGGTGCTGTTCAGCACCCCTCAGCGGGTCGAGGAGCCTCCCGATGCGCTGCGTCTGATCCGGTCCCAGGTGCCCGAGCACCAGGGACACCGTGGGGATGGACTCGTACCTGACGACGCGCTCACCACCCGCCCGCGCGGTCTCACTCGCCTGGCGGGCTTCGTCGACGCTGCGCGCGAGCGCGTCCGTCGCACTCGGACGACCGAGACCGAGGTAGAGCGTCGAGGCGAAGGTCCGCACACGATGCGCGATCTCCTCCGCGTGTTCCTCCCGGACGACACCGCGGATCAGTCCGCGCTGAGCGGCGAACACATGCTCGGCCCCGAGCTCGTCGAGCCACAGCGCGAGCAGATGCTCGGTATCGACGCCGCTCGTGCGCGAGACGAGGGCGAATCCCATGAGACTTCTCTCGTGCACACCCCAGCGGCGGAGGAGCCGGGCGGCCTCCTCCCCACCCTCGAGCACGGTCTCCAGCATCATCGAACGTCCGAGACGCTCGAGGTGGCTGCTGTCGCGCGTGCGCATCAGCAGGTCCAGCAGGGCCGCCGCTTGAGAGCTGAGCTCCCTTCCGCGCCCTGAGCTGTCGTTGCGCGGGGCGGTGACGAGCTGCGCGGTGATGTCCTGACCGGGGCCGACCGGATGCACCTGCAGGGCGCGATGGCGCACCCGGACGGGGCGACCGACGGCGACCGCGATCGCGTCGTCGATATGCAGACTTCCCGCCCCGGCCGTCGTGATGACCTCGCCATGTCGGTCGAGAAGCACCGCCCAGCCGTCGATCCGGTGCGCGAGTTCGGCGATGACACCGGTGATCCCGCTTCGTCGAGCGGCGAGGGTCAGCACGCGCATCGCAGAGGTGATCGCCCTGGCTTCGGCTGCCTGGTCGACGGCGAGCAGCGCGGTCAGCGTCGGCGTCAACAGCTCGTCGGCGATACCCGCTCCGACGATCGACGTGATGCGTCGTTCCTCGAGCACCTGGTGCACCGCCGGCGTGTCCGCGGCGGTGACCACGACCGCGTCCTGGAGCAGTGCGAGCTTCTCCGGGTCGTCGACCAGTTCGCCGAGCTGAGCGACCTCGACGACGACCAGGGTGGTGAAGAGGTGCTCGGAAGGAGCACTGAAGGAGTCCAGACCGACGACGGAGTTCACGTGACGCGAGCTCGGCACCGCTCCGTCCAGAAGCCGTCCTTGGAGGTATCGCGCCACGGAGGCGACATCACGAGCCACCTGCCGATCATACAAAGTGTGACTCCCACGCAGTGAATCCACACATTCGTCGAATGACTCCAGGTCGGCAGTCTCCTAGCATCGTCGGCATCCCCACTTACCCGAAGGATGTCATGAAAGCTGTTGTCTTCCGCGATCCGCAGTCTCCGATCGAGTTCGTCGACGTCGACCTCGCTCCGCCCCGCGCCGGCGAAGTGCGCGTCCGCATCGCCGCTGCGGGCGTCTGCCACTCCGACCTCCATGTGAAGCGCGGCGAGTGGGATGCTGCCGCGCCCCTGGTGATGGGGCACGAGGGCTCCGGTGTCGTGACCGAACTCGGCGAGGGCGTCACGACCCTGGCGGTCGGCGACCACGTGGTCCTGAGCTGGGTTCCGCCGTGCGGGGAATGTCGATACTGCCGCGCCGGCCATGAGGCGCGCTGCCAGAAGGTGGCGACGGTCGTCGCTCCCTTGGGCGTGCTCTTCGATGGCACATCGCGTCTGAGCCGCGACGGGGAGCAGCTCCACCACTACCTCGGCGTCTCCTCCTTCGCCGAAGAGGTCGTCGTGCCCGCGTCGGGTGCCGTCAAGGTCCGCGACGACGCCCCGCTCGATGTCGTCGCGGTCGTCGGTTGCGCCGTGGCCACCGGGGTGGGTGCGGTCCTCAACACGGCGGCGGTCGAACCGGGATCGACCGTGGTGGTGATCGGCTGTGGTGGCGTCGGCCTCAATGTGGTCCAGGGCGCGCGACTCGCCGGTGCGGAGCGCATCGTCGCGATCGACGTGCGTCCGGAGAAGACGCAGATGGCGTTGCAGTTCGGCGCCACGGACCGCATCGACGCCTCCCAGGGCGATGCCGTGGCGCAGCTGCGCGAACTCATCCCGGACGGTGTCGATTACGCGTTCGACGCGATCGGACGCACCTCCACCACCGAGCAGTCGATCCAGATGCTCGGCCTCGGTGGTGCGGCCGTGATCGTCGGGCTTCCCCCGACGGGCGCCCGCGCATCATTCGAGCCCCTCGTCCTCGCCGAGGCGGATCAGCGCATCCTCGGCTCGAACTACGGCTCGGTGCGCCCCTCCATCGATGTCCCGGCCCTCGTCGACCGCTACATGGACGGACAGCTCAAGATCGATCCGCTGATCTCGGGCCGCCGGCCTCTTGCCGAGGCCGCAGCCGCGCTGGATGACCTCGAGACCGGCTCGGCGCTGCGTACCCTGCTCATCCCCTGAGCACCCCCATCCCCCATCCCCCATCCCCATCCCCGACCCTGAAACCCGAATCCAGGAGAACCATGTCAGACACCGTCGTCGCCCCGCCTGGCGTCCCCCGGGATGCCGGTCTTCGCACCGGCGTCATGAGCGGACCAGAGCTCGCTGCCCAGGCCATCGCCAACATCGCTCCCAGCGCCGTCATCGCCTTCACGGCGGCGGCCATCTTCCTCGGTGCGGGCAACGGCACCATCTACGCCTTCGCCCTCGCCACGATCGTGATCCTGTGCGTCGGGTACTGCGTGGTGGTGTTCGCCCGCAAGCACGCCTCCGCCGGGTCGCTGTACACGTACGTGTCCAAGGGCCTCGGCCCGTTCGGCGCGTTCCTCGCTGGTGTGACACTGCTGATCGGCTGCTTCGGCATCGCGGCGGCCTCCCTCAGCGGGTCCGTGAGCTACATGGCACAGTTCCTCAGCATGCTGGGACTCCCCGCCCAGGGCCTCGGCTGGGACATCGGCCTCGCGATCGTGCTCGGCGGCCTGGCGACGCTGTTCACCATCCGCGGCATCCGCCTGTCCGCGCGGGTGTCGCTCGTCCTCGAGCTCGTGTCCGTCGGCATCATCCTCGTGCTCCTGATCACGGCGCTGGTCTGGGCGGGTCCCGCCGCCTGGGACCCCGCGCAGGTGCTCGCCACAGGATCGTCGTTCCAGGGAATCGCGTCCGGCATGGTGCTCGGCATCCTCGGTTTCGTGGGTTTCTCCTCCGCCGATGCCCTCGGGCGAGAGGCCAAGGAGCCGTACAAGGCGATCCCCCGCGCGATCATGTGGAGCGCTCTCGGCGTCGGCGTGCTCTACGTCTTCGCCGCCTACACGCAGATCACCGTGCTCGGTGACGAGCTCGCCACCGCCTCCAGCCCGCTGGAGACCATGTCGGCCCTGATCGGGATGCCCGGCTGGTTCGCCGCCGT
Organism: Microbacterium sp. H6; assembly: GCF_003314775.1. Lineage (NCBI taxonomy): Bacteria > Bacillati > Actinomycetota > Actinomycetes > Micrococcales > Microbacteriaceae > Microbacterium > Microbacterium sp. H6. The sequence goes on from NZ_QOAY01000175.1 coordinate 7,356, forward strand.
GCTCACCTTCGGCGTCTCCGCGTCGTTCTTCGCCGTCGTGGTCGCACCCCTCAACGTGATCGGCCGCATCGTCTACGTGATGGGCAAAGAGGGCGTCGTCGCCGAGCGCTTCGGACGCACGCACGAGCAGCACCTCACACCTCATCGCGTCCTGATCATCGCCGGAGCGGCGGCCGTCGCGGTCGACATCGTGCTGCTGCTCTCGGGAGCGGCGACCGGCGAGATCCTCGTGTGGGTGAACACCTGGGGCACCTACGGCTACATGGTCGCCTACGCCCTCGTGGCGATCGCCTGCGTGGTCTACACGCAGCGGGCGAAGATGCGCAACGGTCTCGTGAAGGTGTGCGCGACCGTCGCGGTCGGCACCATGGGCTACGTCTTCTTCGCGAACGTGTGGCCGGTGCCGGCGTTCCCGTACAACGTGATCCCCTACGTGTTCCTGGTGACGGTCGCACTGGCGCTCACCCGGTACGCGTACCTCGCCCGACGTCGTCCCGACGTCATCGCCCGCATCGGCAACACCGAGACGAGCGCGATGGAGGGTGTCGGCTGACCCGACACCGCCGATCGAAGGAGCCTCTCCCCACGGAGGGGCTCCTTCTGTCGAGTCTGGACTCGACAGGATCTCTCGGCCCGCCGGAGAACGAGAAAAGCCCCCTCCGTGGAGGGGGCTTTTCCGATTGGCTCCCCGGCTTGGACTCGAACCAAGAACCTGCCGGTTAACAGCCGGCTGCTCTGCCAATTGAGCTACCGAGGAATGTGCGCCGCTGAGCGGGCAACTCGTCAAGCTTAGCAAACTCCCGGAGGTGTTCACGACACGGCGGCGCGGTTCCGGGATGCCGGGCGTGTCGGGGTCAGTGCCGTGAGTCCGACTCCGCGTTCGGCACCCAGAGCAGGTCCTTGCCGACTCCGCGGGCCACGACATGCCCACTGCGGAGCATGAGGGTCTCGGCGTTCAGTTCGCGGATGAAGTCGGCGTCGTTGGTCACGAGGAGGGCCGCCATCGACTGCTCCCTGCGACGGCGGGTGATCGCGTCGAAGACCACCGGACGCACCTCGAGGTCGAGGTTCGCGAGCACCTCGTCGGCGATGAGCACCTTCGGCTCGAGCACGAACGACCGCGCGATGGCCACACGCTGGCGCATGCCGGCGCTGAGTTCGTAGGGGAACTTCGACGCGGTCCCGAGTGGCAGGTGCAGCTCGTCGAGCAGCATGGCCACGCGGATCGAGAGGGCCTTGGTGTTCACCCGGCGCTCCCGGATGAGGATCGGCTCCGCGATCACCTCGTTCACGGTGAGCCGAGGCGGCAGGTCTGCCCCGGCGCCCTGCGGTACGAAGCCGGTGCGATAGGTGAGGATGCGGTGTTTGCGACCGGGACGGCGCACATCGACGCCGCAGACCTGGGCACTGCCTCCGACGACCTTGACCGAGGGGTCGGTGGAGCCGGCAAGGGCGGCGACCAACGTCGACTTTCCTGAGCCCGTGGGTCCGGCGACGCAGATGAGCCCACCGGGCGCCAGCGAGAACGTGACACCGTCGACCGCGCGCGTCGGCATCCCGTGGCCGATGCGGTCGATCACCAGATCGGCGCAGTCGATCGCGTTCGTTGATTCGGGCCTGCGGGACATGACTCCATCCTGCCGCCTGCCGGCCCCCGCTCCCCGTTACGACTCGGCGAAGCGCTGACGCTCTGCGTCGATGTCGCGCAGGCGCATCCGCAGCGCGCGACCACCATCGGAATCGGCAGGCACGCGTTGCACCGCACCGAGGAGCTCCTGCTTCTCGTGCTCGAGCTGCCGGAGCACGAGCCTGCGGGCGAGGTCGGCCACAGTGGCGACGGCCCGCTCCTCCGTCCGCTCGGGGAACGGCGTCATCAACAGCTCCCCCGCGAGGGAGCGGTAGGGTTCACGCACGCCGTTCACGGCCTCGGTCACCCAGCCGGCCCTGGTGCGGTCCGGAGCCGCCGCAACCGCCTCACGCACGGCGTCCAGCCCTGGAGTCCGGAAGGGTGCCTCCAACGCCCGGTTGAGCAGCGCCTGATCGACCTGGTGTCCGTACTGGAGCGCACCCATCAGCGCGTCGCGTTCAACCGCGACGTCGGGGCTGCGCGGCAGACTCGCCAGCGTCACCGGAGCGACGAGGGGAGCCCCCGTGACCGAGTCGATCTGCGGGGCCTCCCGACGCGGCTGCTGCGGGGTCGAGGCTCCGCGAGCGGCGCGTTCGACCTCACTGCGCACTTCGGTGGGGTCCATCCCGAGCCGCCGCGCCAGTACGCGTTCGTACCCCGGGCGAAGAAGCTGATCGCGGATCTCCGCCACGATGGGAGCGGCCGCCCGCAAAGCACCGACGCGCCCTTCCACCGTGGAGAGGTCGAAGCCGCCGAGTTTGCGGTCGATCGCGAACTCGAACATCGGCTGCTTGGTGTCCATCAGCCCCCGAACCGCGGCATCTCCTCGCCGGAGTCGCAGGTCGCACGGATCCATACCGTCGGGCGCGACCGCGACGAAGGTCTGCGCGTTGAATCGGTCATCCTCCGTGAAGGCACGCAGGGCCGCCTTCTGACCGGCTTCATCACCGTCGAAGGTGAAGACCACCTCGCCTGAGGCGTTGTCATCACCCATCACGCGGCGCAGCACCTTGATGTGCTCGGTGCCGAACGCCGTACCGCATGTGGCGATCGCCGTCGTGAGTCCCGCGAGATGGCAGGCCATCACATCGGTGTAGCCCTCGACCACCACGACCCGGCGTGGGTCACCTCTGGCGATGTCGCGCTTGGCGAGGTCGAGCCCGTACAACACCTGCGCCTTCTTGTAGATCGGCGTCTCCGGGGTGTTCAGGTACTTCGGCCCCTGGTCGTCGTCGAACAGCTTGCGGGCGCCGAAGCCGATCGTCTGCCCCGACACGTCCCTGATCGGCCACACGAGACGCCCGCGGAATCTGTCGTAGACACCGCGCTGTCCGGTCGAGACGAGGCCGGCATTGCTGAGCTCCTCGCGGGTGAACCCCTGCGCGGTGAGCGCCTTCAGCATGCCGTCCCAGCCACGCGGGGCGAAGCCGACTCCGAAATGCGCTGCAGCACCTGCATCGAACCCGCGCTCCCCGAGGAAGCGACGTCCTGCCTCGGCGTCCGGGGTGAGCAACTGCGCGCGGAAGAACTCCGCGGCTGCGGTGTTGGCTGCATACAGCCGACTCCGCCCACTCGTCTCGGGGGCGGCTCCGCCGTCCTCGTAGTGCAGCGTGTACCCGATGCGGCCGGCGAGACGCTCCACCGCCTCCGTGAAGCTGACGTGGTCCATCTCCCGGAGGAAGGAGTACACGTCTCCGGACTCCCCGCATCCGAAGCAGTGGTAGTACCCCACCTGCTGCCGGACATGGAAACTCGGACTCTTCTCGTCGTGGAACGGGCACAGGCCCTTGAGGGATCCGACTCCGGCGGGCTTCAGCGCCACGCGCTCGCCGATGATGTCGGCGATGTTCGTGCGCGCCTTCACCTCATCGACATCGGCCTGACGGATCCGCGGCATCAGTGCGCTCTTTCCGCGACGGGAACGCGCTCGGTGTGCGGCCGCGCACCGGGGCGGGCGTGACGGGGAGTCCAGATCCCCACCTCGGCCGGGTCGATCTCCCCGACGAGACGGTTGTGCCAGTCGATGGCGCTCTGATCGGTGAGGCTCGCGATCTGATCCACGACGACTCTGGCGCGCTGGGCGTCGGTCTCCGCCGCGATGAAGTCGGCGGCGAACGCGGGCTCGAGCACATCGGAACCCGCGGACCACAGCGCATCGGTCGACCAGAGGGCGTCGGCGAGCCTCTTCAGCACGCGCCGCTGCTCCTTGTAGACACCCTTGCGGGCTTCGATCGTGACGATGGCCTGGCCCATGATGCCCTTCAACACGGCGATCTCCACCTCGATCACCCGCGGGACGATGACATGGGCGTTGTACCGGACCAGCGCCTTCGTACCGTACGCCTCCCTGGTGGCGGAGACCGAAGCACGGGCGAAACGTCCGATCAGGTCACTTGTGAGGTTCTTGAGCCGCGCGAGAGCCTGACGGGAACGGTCGAACGAGGAGAGCCACATCGGCTGCGACGCCAGACGGTAGAGCGCGTCGGCGAGCTCGTCACGCGTGAAGTCGTACCCGACCCACTGCTGGATACGCCCGACGAGTGCGTCGTGCTGAGCGGGGTCGGCGAGCTGGGCGACGTCGACGTAGCCGTTGACGATCGCATCCTCGAAGTCGTGGACGGAGTAGGCGATGTCGTCCGAGAGGTCCATGATCTCGGCCTCGATGCACCGGAGTCGACCAGGAGCGCCTTCGCGCATCCAACGGAACACGGCTTCATCCTCGGGGTACACGCCGAACTTCAGACGTCCACCGGGATCGGGGACCGGGCTGTCGACCGTCCACGGGTACTTGCACGTCGCGTCGAGGCTGGCGCGGGTCAGGTTCAGGCCGACCGAGCGGTCGCTGTCGTCGAGCACCTTCGCCTCGAGTCGGGACAGGATGCGCAGGGACTGGGCGTTCCCCTCGAACCCCCCGATGGGCTCTGCCCACTCGTTCAGTGCCCGCTCGCCGTTGTGACCGAAGGGAGGATGCCCCAGGTCGTGGCTGAGGCACGCGGTGTCGACGACATCGGCCGACACGTCCAGTGCGACAGCGAGCTCGCGCCCGACCTGAGCGACCTCGAGGGAATGCGTCAGACGGTTGCGGGCGAAATCCGCGGTGCTGGCAGGGCTGAGCACCTGTGTCTTGGCGGCGAGTCGGCGCAGCGCGGCAGAATGCAGGACACGGGCACGATCACGAGCGAAGTCGTTGCGCTCGGATCGATGGGTCTCGGCGAAGAAGCGTTCGGCGTCTCGCGCGTCGTAGCCGTCGGCACGCAGGCCTGGCCGGGGGTCAACCGCCACTGTTCTCGATCTCCGCTCCACGCATCATCTCCGAGGTGTCGGATGCGATCTCCCGCGACTCCAACCACTTGTCCGGCAGGGCCGTGCGCTTCGGGTGTCCCGCCCGCCCGCGCTGCCCCTCGGCGTCCGCACCGGGATACGGTGCCGTGTGATCGAGCCGGCCGAGGAGGTCGTCGATCTCGGCGAGGCTGGACGCCGTGGCGAGTCCGGTGCGGATGTCGCCCCCGACCGGGTAGCCCTTGAAGTACCAGGAGACGTGCTTGCGGATGTCACGGCATCCGCGATCCTCATCCTCGAAGAACTCGACGAGGAGCTCGGCGTGGCGGCGGAAGGCGTCAGCGACGAAGCCGAGCGTCGCGTCGACCGTCTTCCCCTCCCCGCCGAACGCGGTCGCCAACTCGCCGAACAGCCAAGGGCGTCCGAGGCAGCCGCGCCCGACCACCACTCCGTCGCAGTCGGTCTGCGCCATCATGCGCACCGCATCGTCGGCCGACCAGATGTCGCCGTTCCCCAGCACCGGGATGCTCGTGACCGCCTGCTTCAGCTCGCCGATCGCGTTCCAGTCCGCGAACCCGGAGTAGTACTCGCCGGCAGTCCTGGCATGCAGCGCCACGGCGGCGGCCCCGGCGTCTTCGGCCGCACGCCCTGCATCGAGGAACGTGAGGTGATCCTTGTCGATGCCCTTGCGCATCTTCACGGTGAGAGGGATGTCGCCGGCGGCTTTCACCGCCTGGTCGACGATGTCGGCGAACAGCTTCGACTTCCACGGCAGCGCCGCTCCCCCGCCGCGACGGGTGACCTTCGGCACCGGGCACCCGAAGTTGAGGTCGATGTGGTCGGCGTGATCCTCGGCGACGATGATGCGCACGGCCTCCGCGATGGTCTTCGGGTCGACGCCGTAGAGCTGGATGGACCGCGGCGTCTCGGACTCGTGATGCCGGATGAGTCGCATCGTGGTCTCGTTGCGTTCGACGAGCGCCCGCGAGGTGATCATCTCGCTCACGTAGAGCCCGGCGCCGTACTCGCGACACAGACGTCGGAAGGCGGTGTTGGTGATCCCCGCCATGGGTGCGAGGACGACCGGCACGTCGAGATCGATCGGGCCGATGCGAAGAGGGCGGGCGGGGGCGGTGGCGAGAGTCATGTCCTGTCCATTCTCCCAGACGCGGAGCCCGGAGGGATGCGGCGATCTAAGCTGTGCATATGACCGAATCCTCGCTCCGCACCATCCCGTTCACCGACGCGAAGGGCGAGGAGAAGACGCTCGACGATCTGGGCGCCGATGTGGTGCTCGTCGTAAACGTCGCGTCCAAGTGCGGGCTGACGCCGCAGTACGAGCAGCTCGAGGAACTGCAGCGTCTGTACGGCGATCGCGGATTCACCGTCGTCGGCTTCCCCTGCAATCAGTTCTTCGGTCAGGAGCCCGGCTCTGTCGACGACATCCTCGAGTTCTGCTCGACGACCTACGGCGTCACCTTCCCCGTCAACGACAAGGTCAAGGTCAACGGCAAGAACGCCGCCGAGCTGTACAAGGCGCTCAAGGAGACTCCCGACGCCGGTGGCAAAGCCGGGCGCGTGGAATGGAACTTCGAGAAGTTCCTCGTGCTGCCGGACGGGGACGTCCTGCGCTTCCGGCCGAAGCAGAAGCCGGACGCCCCCGAGATCGTCAGTGCGATCGAAGCGGCGCTGACCCGCTAGAGCGCGCCGGCCCGTCAGACGGCCGCGGTCTCCGGCTCGGCCTCTCCGCGCTTGGACCAGAGGTCGCGGAGAACGTTCTCGAACGCCGCGGGCGGTTGCGCGCCGCTGATGCCGTACTGGCCGTCGACGACAAAGAACGGCACGCCCTGGATTCCGTAGGCGCGGGCCTGCGCCTGGTCCTGACGCACGGCAGGCAGGTACTGCTCGCTCTCGAGTGCTGCGCGGGCACGGTCTGCGTCCAGCCCGACCTCGACAGCCAGCTCGACGAGATCATCGATGCGACCGACGTGCTTGCCCTCGGTGAAGTAGGCGGACATGAGCCGCTCTTCCATCTCGTGCTGCAGCCCCTCTGCCTTGGCGAAGTGCAGCAGCTCGTGCGCCTTCACCGTGTTCGTGTGCTGCAGCAGATCGAACCGGTACTCGAGGCCGGCGTTCGCCGCCACACCCGTCACGTTCGAGAGCATCTGCTCGACCTGCTCGCGCGGCATGCCCTTGTGGCCTGCGAGGAAGTCGATCTCGTCACCGTCGAAGTCGACGGGGGTGTCGGGCGAGAGCTCGAACGAGTGGAAGGTGATGTTGACCTGCGGTGCGTCCTCGTCGGCCGCGACCGCTTCGAGACCCTTCTCGAGGTTGCGCTTGCCGATGTAGCACCAGGGGCAGGCAATGTCGGACCAGATGTCGATGGAGATGGGTTCAGTCACACTGTTATGCAACCGCATGCACCTACGGGGTATTCCGAACCCGATCCGAGCCGCGGATAGGATTCTCGGATGCTCTCCGCCGAAGACCTGCTGCCCTCCGTCCCCGAGCGCGTGCTCGTCGCCGGCGTCTCAGGGTCCGGCAAGACCACGCTCGCCCGACGGCTGGCCCGCCTGTGGAACCTGCGCCATGTGGAGATCGACGGCCTGTTCCACGGCCCCGAGTGGACGCCGCGCCCCGAGTTCCTCGACGACGTGCGGGCCTTCGCAGCGGAGGAGCACTGGATCACCGAGTGGCAGTACACGAGCAAGGGAACGGACGACATCCTCCCCCCGCGCGCACAGCTCGCGATCTGGCTCGACTACCCGTACCGCGTGGTGCGAGGCCGCCTGATCCGGCGCACGCTGGCTCGAGGCGTGCTGCGGCTCGAGCTCTGGAACGGCAACCGCGAGAAGGGGCCGTGGACCATGTTCCGCCGTGATCCGGAGGAGAACATCCTCGCGTGGCAGGCAGCGACACTTCACAAGTGGACGGAGCGCTTCCCCGCGTTGCAGGAGCGCTTCCCGCACCTCACGATCGTCCGTCTCCGTCATCCGCGGGAGACGAGACGGTGGCTGCGTGCTCAGGCAGAGGCGTCGGGAACGTCGATCGCACCGCCGAAGCGACGGTCGCGCGACAGGTAGATCCCGATCGCCCGCCACAGCTCCTCGCGCGAGAAATCGGGCCAGAGCGTGTCGAGGAAGACCATCTCGGCGTATGCCGACTGCCACAGCAGGAAGTTCGAGGTACGTTGTTCGCCCGAGCTGCGCAGGAACAGATCGACGTCCGGCATGTCGGGGACGTACAGATGGCGGCGGATCATCTTCTCGGTGATCGCCTTGGGCTTCACGCGCCCTGCCGCGACATCGTCGGCGATCGCCCGCATGGCATCCACGAGTTCGACCCTGCCGCCGTAGTTGACGCACATCGTGAGCGTGAGCACGTCATTGTCGCGGGTCAGTCGCTCAGCGTGCTGCAACTCCTTGATGACGCTGCCCCACAGGCGCGGCTTGCGGCCGGCCCAGCGGATGCGCACACCCCATTCGTTGAGCTGATCGCGACGGCGGTGCAGGACGTCGCGGTTGTAACCCATGAGGAAGCGGACCTCTTCCGGCGAACGCGCCCAGTTCTCGGTCGAGAAGGCGTACACCGAGAGGTGCTTGACCCCCGCCTGGATCGCGCCGGCGACCACGTCGAGCAAGACCTCCTCCCCCGCCTTGTGCCCCTCGATGCGGTTGAGTCCCCGGCGGTTCGCCCACCGGCCGTTGCCGTCCATGACGATCGCCACGTGCTCGGGCACGGCCCGGAACGCGGGCGGGTACGAACCTGTCCAGTCCAGCGGTCGATAGGGGACGGCGTCCTTGTGCGTATAGGGCTTCGGGCTCACCGTGCTCCTTCTGAAGTGATGTCTGACACATGGGAGAGGGAGCGGATGCCGCGCTCCAGGTGCCATTGGGCGTACGCGGAGACAAGTCCCGAGGCTGCGGCGGTGTCGGCCGGCGCCGCTGCGTCGATCACGTCCCACTCCCCCGCGATGAGCGAACGGAGCAACGCCAGGGTCTTCTCTGCGACACGCGGGCTGCCTGCCGGGGCGCAGTTCTGGCAGACGAGCCCACCGAGCTGAGCGACGAATCGCGAGTGCGGCCCTGGGGTGCCGCAGCGGGCGCACTCGTCGAGCGATGGCGCCCAACCCGACAGCGACATCACCCGCAGCAGGTACGAGTCGAGGATGCTCCGTGCGACGTGCTCTCCCCGCGACAACGCCCGCAGCCCGCCGACGAGCAGCAGGTACTGATCGGGAGTGGCCTCCGCGTCGCTCAGACGGTCCGCCGTCTCCACCATGGCGTTGGCCGCAGTGAAGCGGTCGTAGTGTGCGGCGATGTCGGTGCCGTAAGAGCCGAGGGACTCGGCCTGCTGCACGATGTCGAGCGAGCGGCCCTGGTAGAGCTGCACGTCGGCGACCATGAACGGCTCGAGCCTGGCGCCGAACTTGGACGACGTCCGGCGCACTCCCTTCGCCACCGCGCGGACCTTGCCGTGCCGTCTCGACAGCATCGTGACGATGCGATCCGCCTCACCGAGTTTGTGGGTGCGCAGGATCACCGCTTCGTCTCGATAGGTGGGCACCCTTCGATTATCCTCCGTGCGCGAGAATGAACGGGTGACCGAACCGCTCTTCATCATTCCGCTCTGGGCGGACCTGCTCGGCGTCGGCCTCGGCGGAGTCCAGGGCGCGATGTTCGCATCGGGTTTCCAGGGTCAGAGACGGCTCGACTGGCTCGGGGTGGCCATCATCGGCATCATGATCGGGATGGGCGGTGGTCTGATCCGCGACATCCTGCTCGGGCAGACCCCCGCCACGCTGCAGAATCAGTGGTACCTGGTCACTGCGGCCGGCGCCGCGCTTCTGGGCATGCTGCTCGCCGGGCTCTTCACCCGCCTGAACACCGCCATCGTCGTCCTCGATGCCGTGGTGATCGGCATGTTCGGCGCCTTCGGCACGAGCAAGGCCCTCGCCTTCGGGATTCCCGAGGTGCCGGCGGTCTTCATCGGCGTCTGTGCCGCGGTCGGAGGAAGCGTGCTCCGCGACATGCTGATGGGCCTGCCGACCGCGATCATGCACGTCGGCTCGCTGTACGCGGTCGCTGCCGGAGCGGGGTGCACGTTCATCGTGATCGCCGTCGCACTCGGGATGCCGATTCCCCTCGCGGCGGTCATCGGCATCGTCGTGACGGCCGTGATCCGGATCCTCGCGGTGACGTTCGATGTCTCGCTCCCGGAGCAGCGCCGTCTCTACCGCCGTAAGGTCGCCGCGGAGACCGGCGCGATCGCGATCGTGAAACCTCAGGACTGACCGGTTCAGGTGCCGCGGAGGCGGTCCGCGCCGCGTACCATGCCGGCGAGTCCGTCGATCACTCGCTCGAGACCGAAGTCCCACGCCGTTCGAGCGTCGTAGGGAACGCCCATGGTTTCCCCCGCAGACTGACCCACCGCCCTGGCGAGCGGCATCTCCTCACCGAGGTAGGCCGCCAGACGCGGTGCGGCCTCTGCCCACGATGCCGCGAACGCCGCTGCCCGCTGCTCCTCGCGCATCCGAGCCGCCGCAGAGAGAGTGAAGTCCAGCACGAAGCTCAGCGCCGCGTCACGCTCCACGTCGCTGAGACCGAGGTCGTCGAAAGCATGGAGTTCCCGATCGTACTTGGCGATGGTGCCAGGGCCGAATGCGACACGGGGATCGTGGATGTCGATGAGCCATGGATGAGCGCGGAGGAGGTGCAGGTTGTCCTCGGCGACCGCCCGGACCGCCGCACGCCAGCCCGAGGCCTCCGCGGGCTCACTGCGAAGACTGGCGTGCATCGCATCCGCCATCAGCACGAGCAGGTCGGCACGGCTGTTGACGTGCGTGTAGATCGACATCGCGGTGAGGTCGAGGGACTGCGCCAGCGAGCGGATCGTCACCGCGCCGAGGCCGTCGGCGTCAGCCAGTGCGACGGCACGATCCACGACGTCATCCGCCGAGTGACGTGCCTTCGGCCCGCGCTGGCGGGTCACGGGAGCCGCGGGGCTGTGCCGCCAGAGCAGATCGACGAGATTCTTGGCCATCGGGGAATAGCCTAGACCGCTTCCGCCTTGACCTTGTACACTGTACAGACTTTTGGAATGGAGAACCGTGAACATCACTCAGACCGCCCTCTCGTTCAACGTCCCCGACGTGGCGGCCTCCGCCGCATTCGCCACGACGCACTTCGGCTTCGAGGAGGCAATGTCCGCGGACGGCTTCGTCTCGTTGCAGCACCCGGGGCCCGTCCCGAACATGATTTTCCTCCAGACCGGGCTCTCGACGTTCCGCCCACAAGAGATCGCCGGCTCCGCCGGTCAGGGAACCCTGATCGTCTTCGTCGTCGACGATATCGACCGGGAGTTCACCCGCATCGCCGACGCAGGCGCTCGTGTGGTCACCCCTCCGGAGACTGAACCCTGGGGTGAGCGCTATGGTCAGTTCGCCGACCCCAACGGCCTCATCTGGCAGCTGGTGCAGTGGGTGGGCTGACCTCTACCTCGAATCGCGCGATCGGTCCCCTCCTGTCGACGGACACGACCGATCGCGCGATTCGAACCGGGATCAGACGGTTGCCAGCTCCTGCTGACGCGTGCGGATCGAACGGTTCACACCCGAGACGATCGCCTTGAGCGATGCGGTGGAGATGTCTCCGTCGATGCCGACACCCCACAGGCGCTGGTCGCCGACCTGCAGTTCGACGTAGGCCGCGGCCTGCGCGTCTCCGCCGGCGCTGAGAGCGTGCTCGACGTAGTCGTAGACCGTGATGTCGAAGCCCTGTCCACGCAACACCTCGACGAACGCCGCGACCGGACCGTTGCCGTTGCCCGTGACGGACACCTGCTGATCGTCGTCGCGCAGCACCACGTCGAGTGCCACGTCACCCGACATGTCGCTCCGGGTCTGGGTCGCAAGCAGCTCGAAGCGCCCCCACTTGGCTGCGGTGTCGGCGGCGGGGAGGTACTCGTCGTTGAAGATCGACCAGATCTGCTCGCTGGTGACCTCGCCACCCTCGGCATCCGTCTTGGCCTGCACGACTCCGGAGAACTCGATCTGCAGCTTGCGGGGCAGATCGATCGCGTGGTCGGCCTTGAGCAGGTAGGCGACGCCACCCTTGCCGGACTGCGAGTTCACGCGGATCACGGCCTCATAGGAGCGACCGAGGTCCTTCGGGTCGATGGGCAGGTACGGCACCGCCCACTCGATCTCGTCCACCGTGACGCCCTGCGCCTCGGCCTTGGCCGCCATGGCCTCGAACCCCTTCTTGATCGCGTCCTGGTGGGAGCCGCTGAATGCCGTGAAGACGAGGTCACCCGCCCACGGGCTGCGCTCGGGCACCGGCAGCTGGTTGCAGTACTCGACCGTGCGCTTGACCTGGTCGATGTCGCTGAAGTCGATCTGCGGGTCGATGCCCTGCGTGAACATGTTGATCCCCAGCGCGACGAGGTCGACGTTGCCGGTGCGTTCACCGTTGCCGAACAGGCAGCCTTCGATACGGTCGGCTCCGGCCATGTATCCGAGCTCGGCGGCCGCGATCGCGGTGCCGCGGTCGTTGTGCGGGTGCAGCGACAGAATCACGTTCTCCCGGTGCGCGAGGTTGCGGCTCATCCACTCGATCGAGTCGGCATACACGTTCGGCGATGCCATCTCTACGGTCGCCGGGAGGTTGATGATGACCTTGCGGTCGGGCGTGGGCTCGAAGACCTCGATCACCTGGTTGCAGATGTCCACGGCGAACTCGAGCTCGGTCCCCGTGTAGCTCTCGGGCGAGTACTCGTAGTACACCTTCGTGTCGGGGATCGTCTTCTCGAACTCCCGGCACAGCCGGGCGCCCTCGAGTGCGATGTCGATGATGCCCTGCTTGTCGGTGCGGAAGACCACCTCGCGCTGCAGCACGCTCGTGGAGTTGTACAGGTGCACGATGGCCTGCTTCGCTCCCGCGATCGCCTCATAGGTGCGGGCGATCAGATGCTCGCGCGCCTGCGTCAGGACCTGGATCGTGACATCGTCGGGGATGAGGTTCTCCTCGATGAGCTGACGCACGAAGTCGAAGTCGGTCTGGCTCGCCGAGGGGAAGCCGACCTCGATCTCCTTGTACCCCATGCTGACGAGCAGCTCGAACATGACGCGCTTGCGCTCGGGCGACATCGGGTCGATGAGCGCCTGGTTGCCGTCGCGGAGGTCGACCGCGCACCAGCGGGGCGCCTCGGTGATGCGGGCATCGGGCCAGGTGCGGTCAGGCAGCTGGACGGTGATCTGCTCGTGGAACGGCCGGTACTTGTGGATCGGCATCGCGGACGGGCGCTGAGTGTTCTGCATGATGGGGCTTCTTCTCTTCGTCAGGTAAACGGGCCAACACAAGCGCCGCGACGAGGAAGGCCCTAGCTTTAGGACTCGTCGCGGCAGCTAAGAAGAAGCAGACCGCCGAAAGGCATGTGGTCATGCTAGCAGGGTTGACTCCGCCGATTCGACGGGTGTGAGACGTTTCCTTCGCTGTCGACACTCCCCGATATGAGCACATCGCCGCGTCGCCTGACCCTCGCCGTCGCCTCCGTCTTCGGCCTCCTGCTCCTGAGCGCCTGCACCTCCGGGCCCGGAGGCTCCGCGGCGCCGACGAGCACGTCTGCACCATCAGGGCAGGGGCTCGAAGACGTCCGGCCTGACCTCCCGGAAGGGCGCGTGATCGGCGTGGGCACGGTGCTCGATGTGGCGGGCGAGGTACAGCTATGTCTGGGAGCGATCATGGAATCGCATCCGCCCCAGTGCAGCGGAGTGCCTCTCGCCGGCTGGTCCTGGGCCGGACTCGAGGGCAGCGAGTCCAGCGGAGAGACCACCTGGGGCGCGTACGCCGTCTACGCGACCTACGACGGTGAACGGCTCACCAACACCGATCCACCGATCATGCTCGCGTTGTTCGACCCGATCCCAACGGAGGATCCGACGGGCGGCGTCGACGGCACCACACCGGCCGACGAGCTCACGAGGATCCAGGACGACATCGCCACGCGTCTCGGTGGAGAGGCGCTCACCGTCAGCACGGACCGCGGCTACGTCCGGCTCAGCGTCACGTGGGATGACGGTGCCATCCAGGAGGCCGCTGACGCGGAGTACGGTGACGGCGTCGTGATCGTGACCTCAGCGCTTCGGGAGATCGACTGAGCTACGGGATCAACGCGAGCTTGCCTCCGGGGTGACCCGTGGCGAGAAGTCGGTGGGCCGCGCGTGCCTCGAAGAGCGGAAACGTGCGGGCCAGGGGAACGACGAGATCGCCGTTCTGCGCCAGAGCGATCAACTCGCTGCGGACCTCATCCCGGAAACGTGCGCTCTCGGGCATGGAGCCGGCGATGGCGAGGATGCCGTCGGCCGTCGCGCGGTCAGCCGCGGCGATGGTCACGATCCGCCGACGATCGCCTACCAGTTCGAGCGATGCATCCACCGCTTCGTGCGTCCCCACGGCGTCCAATGCCGCAGCGATCGGCCCGTCCGCCAGAGCGCGCACACGTGCGGCGAGCCCCGAGCCGTAGCGCACCGGGAGCCCTCCGAATCGTCGCACCTCGTCGAACCGGGACTCGCTCGCCGTTCCGATGACGCGTATGCCGCGCAGGCGTGCCTGCTGCAGCACGCTCGCACCGACAGCACCGGAGGCACCGTGGAGCAGGATCGTCTCCCCCGGCGCCGCACCGGTGACGGCGAGCATCTCCGCGGCAGTCGTACCCACGAGGAGCAGGTTCGCCGCCTCCGGATGCGTCAGGGTGGAGGGCTTCGCGAAGACCTTCTCAGCCGGGACGGTGACCGCGGTCGCATAGCCGCCTCGCACGCGGAAGGCGATGACCTCGTCGCCGATGTCGACAGCGCCCGAACCGATGCGGGTACCCTGGCCGATGGCCGCGACCTCTCCCGAGACCTCGTACCCGATCGGCACCGGCAGCTCGATGCCCGGTCGGGCAGCAGCGACATGTTTCGCATCAGCGGGGTTCACCCCGGCGGCGAGGACGCGAATGGTGACCATGCCGTGCTCCGGAGCCGGAATGTCGTGCTCGACGAACTCCCAGAGGTCGGGCGAACCCCACCCCGCGGCGACCCAGTGCCGCGCTCGAGAGACCACCGCCGTCATCGCTCGGACCTGCTCAGAGGACGCAGCGGAGGTTGTTGACCGTGCCTGCGAGGTTCGCCCAGCTTCCCGCGTTGACGGTGGTAACCGTGGTGCTGCCGTTTCGCGCCTGCACGTGGCCGGAGCTCCGCGCATTGGCGACCGACTTCGCGATGAACGTGGAGGGAATCGTGTTGACGCTGCACACGCTGAACGTGAGCTTGTTGCCGCCGAGCGACCCGGCGCTGTAGGCGCAGAACCGATCGGTCGCACAGCTCCCGACCGAACGCGCCGACCGGAGCGCGATGGTCCCGATCGCGAGTTCCATGCCGAGCGCGGGCCACGCCGCATGCGTCGAATCGATGATCACACCGCCGGGCACTTCCTCGAGCATCGCGATGATCTCGGGAGCGACGGCGTCGTCGCCCTCCAGAGCAGCCTGCGCCGGTGCCGCACTGAGAAGCAGTATTGCGCTCAGCATCGTCGCAGCGACGATAACCCTCGGCCTCATCTGATCTCCTCCTCATCGAGGTCCCACATCTGATACGAGATGATCGAACCGGCGGCGAAGACGTCGTCTGCGATCAACACGGTGCGTTCGACGCCCACGATCCTGCCGGTGTCACGGGAGACCAGGATCAGATCGCTGGCGGCGCCATCCGGCGATATGACCCTGACGCCGTTCACTTCCCGCCCCAGACGGTCCTTCGTCATCCCGAGCGCTTCCCCGCCCTGCGCCTCCTCGAGGAGCGCGAGCAGCTCGCGGTGCTGCGCGTTCGTCAGCGTCCACTGGTCGAGGACCGACGTGAAAGCCACCTCGACGTCGTACGCCGTCGGGTTCTCCGGCATGCCGAAGGCACGGAGGATGGCGATCATGTCCTGACGCGTCTCGCCCGGCACGTCCGTCCAGGGGGTGTAGAAATCGCCCGGCGCCATGACGAGGTCGGTGACGACCTCCCCACTGCTGGTCACCTCGGCGGCGTTGCTCGCCACCGCGTCCTCCGGATCGTAGGGGACGCCGGCGACGATCGTCATCCGGCCCGAGCCGTCCGGTTCCCACGTGAGCGTGGAGAGCTGCGGGACGACCTTGCTGACCTTCGCCTCGACCTCGACCGAGAACCCCCAGAAGGCGGTCCGCACGGCGCGCTCCGGCGCTGCGGGTCCGGTCGGATCGGCGAGAGCCGCGTCCGCGTCATCCACCGTCTGCGCGACCGTGGTCGAGCCTTCGAAGTCGAGAGGCGATGGCATCCCGGCCACCGCGGCGCCCTGGGGCGAGAAGACGGCGAAGGCCAGGGCGGTGGATGCGGCGACCGCCGTCAGCCCGGAGGCCCAGCCGATCGCCCGCCGACGTCTCCTGCGAGGCGCCGCACTCGTGCGGAGGATCCGATCCCTGGTCGCGAGAGCCCGGGCATCGGGTGCCGCCTCACGCGGCGTCGGTGCGGGATCGGCGTCGATCAGCATCCGTTCGAGTACGGCAT
>NZ_QOAY01000175.1:23851-31739 GCF_003314775.1 Microbacterium sp. H6
GTCAATCATCACCCGTTATCAGCCCCTCCAGACCCAGCTCCGCACGCAGGCGTTCCCGCGCACGTCCCAGCGACTTCCGCACCCGGAACTCGGAAGTGCGCGACAACTCCGCGATCTCCCCCACCGTGAGTCCGTCCCAGTACGTGAGCATGATGATACGCCTCTGGCGGGGAGTGAGGACAGCCAAAGCCCGCATGACCGCCACCCTGCCGACAGGATCGGGTTCACCTTCCTCGCCGGAGACGCCGAGACGCACGGCATCGAACACACCGTGCGGTGCTGACGTACGACCGGAGCGGGCACCCAGTCGCCGATCAGCTGCCCGCAGAAGCCAGACCCGACTCGGCGGACGGGCAGGGCGCAGCTTCGTCCAGGCGAGCAGGAAGACCTCCGAGACGATCTCGGTGACCTCGGCCTCGGCGCCGACCACGCCCTCGATGTGGTGTCGAACGGCTGCCCAGTGTTCGTCGAACACCCGGCTGAAGACCTCGTCGCGCAGCGGATTCGGGTCTTCGCTGCGGCCGCTCATGTCGTCGGGGTCGGCGGCCTTCCCGCCGCCATCGACGTAGTGCCGGATGTCATTTCAGAACCCGAGTCTGCCGAGCTGTTTCGGGTCGCGCTGCCACTCCTTCGCGACCTTCACATGCAACCCGAGGAAGACGCGCGTCCCCAGCAGTTCCTCGATGCCCGCACGCGCTCGCGCGCCCACCTCGCTGAGACGCTTGCCCTTATGCCCGATGATGATCGCCTTCTGGCTGTCACGCTCCACGACGATGGATGCGTGCACGTCGGTGAGGTCGGTGCCCTCCCTCGGCGCGATGTCGTCGATGACGACGGCGATCGAATGCGGAAGCTCGTCGCGCACGCCCTCGAGAGCGGCCTCGCGGATCATCTCGGCGATCCGGTCCTCCTGCGACTCGTCGGTCGTGATGCCCTCCGGGTACAGCGCGGGCCCCTTCGGCATCAGCGTCAGGATCTCGTCCGACAGCACGTCGAGCTGCTCGCGGGTGAGGGCGGACAGCGGGACGACCGCGGCCCAGTCCTCGCGCAGCGAATCGACCTCCAGCAAACGCTCCGTGACCTCGTCACGGCCGGCCGCATCCATCTTGGTCACGATCGCGATCTTCTTCGCGCGCGGGTACCCGTCGAGGGATGCCGCGATCCGCCTGTCCCCCGGGCCCACCTTCTCATTCGCAGGAACGCAGAATCCGATGACGTCGACGTCGCCCAGCACCTGCTCCACGAGGTCGTTCAGCCGCTCGCCGAGCAGCGTGCGCGGCTTGTGGATCCCCGGGGTGTCCACGATGACGAGCTGCCCCTCCGGGCGATTGACGATGCCGCGGATAGCGCGACGTGTCGTCTGCGGCTTCTCGCTCGTGATCGCGATCTTCTCGCCGACGAGGGCGTTCGTGAGCGTCGACTTCCCGACGTTGGGGCGGCCGACGAAGGTCACGAAACCGCTTCGGGTGTCGTCAGTCATCGTCTCGATCTCCTTCATCCTGCGAAGCGTCGGGTTCCCCCGCCGCACGTTCCACGAACACCGTCGCGATACCTCGTCCACGCCCCCGCGATGCACCGCCGGTGAGCACCAGACCTTCCACGGTCGCCGTGGCGCCGGGCTGGGGAACCTGTCCCAGCGCCTTCCCGAGCAGACCGCCGATCGAATCCACGTCCTCGTCCTCGAGCTCGAGCCCGAACAGATCGCCGACGTCTTCGAGCGAGAGGCGAGCACTCACGCGGTATCGTCCGTGACCGAGATCGACGAACTCCGCCGATACCTGATCGTACTCGTCGGAGATCTCGCCGACGAGTTCCTCGATGAGGTCCTCGAGAGTCACGAGACCCGAGATCCCGCCGTGCTCATCGATCACCAGACAGACGTGCACGGCATCGCGCTTCATCTGCTGCAGGAGGGTCTCCGCTCGCATCGATTCGGGGACGAAGGTCGCCGGCCTCGCGATCGGACGGATCGACGCCGCGCGCCACGCACTGTCGTCGCGGTAGGCGAACTGCACGAGATCCTTGAGGTACAGCACTCCCACCACGTCATCGGCCTCGTCGTCGACGACGGGCATCCGGGACACGCCGCGGTTCAGGAAGAGTGCCATCGCCTCGTCGGTGGTCGCCGTGGCATCGACCGTCACCATCTCGGTGCGCGGCACCATCACGGCGCGGACGAACTGGTCGGTGAAGTCGAAGACGGAGTGGATGAGGTCGCGGTCGTCCTCTTCGATGAGATCGTTCGACGCTGCCTCGTCGACCATGCTCAGCAGCTGATCCTCGCTGGTGAAGGAGCTGCGCCCCGTGCCGGGGGTGACCCGGTTTCCCAGCAGGACCAGGCCTTGCGCGAGGGGGCCGAGGATGATGCGGAGCCCGCGCACGATCGACGCGGTGCCGCGGATCATGCCCTCGGCGTGCTGACGCCCGAACGACCGCGGGCTCGCCCCCACGAGCACGAAGGTGATCGCCGTCATGAGCACCGCGGCGGCGAGCATCGCCCACCAGTTGTTCTCGATCAGGATGGTGAAGGCGACCGTCACGAGCACGGCTGCCGTCACCTCTGCGAGGACGCGGATGAACGCCACCGCGTTCACGTGGGCGTCGAGATCTGAGGCGATACGCTCCAGTGCCCTGGCCCTGCGGCCCTCGGTCGCCATGTCGGCGAGTCCGGCACGCGAGGTCACCCCGTACGCCGCATCGATCGCGGCCATGAGACCGCCGAACGCCACCAGCAGCACGGCGGCGATCAGGAGGAGAACAGCAGTCATCGTCGGCGTTCAGCAGCCGCGAAACCCTGGATCAGCTCCTTCTGCAGTCCGAACATCTCACGCTCCTCGTCGGGCTCGGCGTGATCGAAGCCGAGGAGGTGGAGCAGACCGTGGGTCGTGAGCAGGATGAGCTCATCCATCAGGGTGTGTCCTGCCGCCTGCGCCTGCGTCTCGGCCACCTGGGGGCAGAGCACGATGTCGCCGAGCAGGCCGGGGGCGGTCGGACGGTCTTCGGTCCCGGGGCGCAGCTCATCCATCGGGAAGCTCAGCACGTCGGTGGGGCCGGGCTCGTCCATCCACTGCACGTGAAGCGCCTCCATGGCGCCCTCGTCGACGAGGACGATGGCCACCTCGGCGTCAGGGCTGACGTGCAGCTGCGCGAGATTGAAATCGGTCAGTCGCTGCAGCACGGTCTCGTCGACGTCGATGGCCGACTCGTTGTTGATCTCGATCATGAGAGTCCTCGTTTCGGGGCGCGATCACGCGGTCCAGGTCGTTGTGCTCCCCGGCGATCGGCACGGTTGGCGAACTCCGCCGCCTGCTCGCGCTCGAATCGCGCTGCGGTGCGCTTCTCGTCGTACTCGCTGTACGCGTCGACGATGCGTCCGACCAGCGAGTGCCGTACCACGTCGTCGCTGGTGAGACGGGAGAAATGGATGTCGTCGATGCCGTCGAGCACTCGGGTCACCAGGCGGAGCCCCGACGACCCCTGCGGAAGGTCGACCTGCGTGATATCGCCCGTGACGACCATCCGCGTGCCGAAACCGAGACGCGTGAGGAACATCTTCATCTGTTCCGGCGTGGTGTTCTGAGCCTCGTCGAGGACGACGAACGAGTCGTTGAGGGTGCGCCCGCGCATGTAGGCGAGGGGTGCCACCTCGATCGTGCCGGTCGCCATCAGGCGAGGGACGATCTCGGGGTCCATCATCTCGTTGAGAGCGTCGTACAGCGGGCGGAGGTATGGATCGATCTTGTCGGTGAGCGTGCCGGGGAGGAAGCCGAGCCGCTCTCCCGCTTCGACCGCGGGGCGCGTGAGGATGATCCTGGTGACCTCCTTGCGCTGGAGCGCCTGGACGGCCTTGGCCATCGCGAGGTAGGTCTTGCCCGTACCGGCCGGACCGATGCCGAACACGATCGTGTTCTCCTCGATCGCGTCCACGTACTCCTTCTGCCCGAGGGTCTTCGGACGGATCACCTTGCCGCGCGTGGTCAGGATCGCCTCGCCGAGAACCTCGCTGGGGCGCGGTCCTCCTTCCTGGCGCAGCATCCGCGCGGAACTGGACACGTCGCTCGGTGCCAGGTCCTGCCCGGCCTTCGTCATGGCGAGCAGCTCCTCGACCAGCGCCCTCGCCTTCGCGACCGCATCGGTGTCACCGCTGAGTGTGATCTCGTTGCCGCGGACGAGCACCTGCACATCGCGGTGCTCACGCTCCAGCATCCGCAGCAGCCGGTCCTGCGGTCCGAGCAGCTGCACCATGGCGACGCCGTCCGCGTAGATCTTCTCGACCGCCTCAGGAGGCCGGCCGCCCAGGCTCCGCTCCTGGGGCTCGTGGTTCTCAGGCACCGACACTCTTCTCAGTCAATCCGCCGGCCAGCACGTGCGCGTGGACGTGGAAAACGGTCTGTCCGGCGTTCGCGCCGGTGTTGAAGACGAGGCGGAAGTCGCCGTCCTCCGTGTGCTCCGCCGCGAGCTCGCCCGCGAAAGCGACCATCTCGGCGAGCAGAGAGGGATCTGCGGCCGCGACCTCGACGATATCTCGATACTCTGCCGACTTCGGCACCACGAGCAGATGCACGGGCGCCTGCGGGGCGATGTCGCGCAGCGCGAACAGCCGGTCGGTCTCGCCGATGATCTCGGCAGGGATCTCCCCGTTCAGAATGCGCGTGAAGATCGAGGGTTCCGTCATACCGTCAAGTCTACTGACCGGAGCGTGACGACGACCTCGGGCCCGTCCCGTGCCGGTCGGGCGGGGTCACCATCGACCGAGTGCCACCGACAGCACGGCGATCGCGGCCGGGCCCGCCGTCGAGGTACGGAGCACCGTCTCGCCGAGGAGCACACGCTCTGCCCCCGCCTCCGTCAGGTGACGCAGCTCCTCGTCGGAGATCCCGCCTTCCGGTCCGACCACGAGCACCAGGTCGCGTCCGTCCGGCTCGATCTCCGACAGTCGCGTGGGCGCCGTCGGGTCGAGCAGCAGGAGGCGCTGCGAGGCCGCGCGCTCCCTGAGCTGAGCCGTCGAGACGGGTGATGCGACGGCGGGCACCCAGGCGCGGTGGGCTTGCTTGGCGGCCTCGCGGACGATCGTCGCCCAGCGCTCCCGTCCCTTCACCGCCTTCGGGCCCTCCCACCGCGAGACGCTACGACTCGCCTGCCAGGGGACGATCTCGTCGACGCCGAGTTCGCACGCCGCCTGCACGGCGAGCTCATCGCGGTCTCCTTTCGCGAGCGCCTGTACCAGAACGACCCGAGGCGTCGGAGCGGGGTGCTCGACGCGCTCCGCGACACGGACCTCCACTCGGGAGGGAGACACCTCCTCTGCCACACCGGTCAGCCACACGCCCGCGCCGTCGCCCACGGTGACAGCCTCGCCGACGCGAAGACGACGGACGACGGCCGCGTGCTTGGCTTCGGCTCCGGTCAACGACACCAGGTCGTCGACTCGGGCATCCGTCGACGATTCGACGAGGAAGTGCAGTGCCATGATCAGTGGCTGCGGAAGCGGTCGCGGAGCTTCGAGAAGAGTCCCTGCTGGAACTGGGCGAGCTGGGGCTCCGGGGACTTCGCCTTCTTCGCGAAGTCCTCGATCAGCGCACGCTGCGCGGAGTCCAGTCGAGTCGGTGTCAGCACCTGGACGCCGACCCGCAGATCGCCGCGCTGCGTGCCGCGGAGCGGGGTGATGCCCCGTCCCTTGATCGTGAGCACGTCCCCGGACTGCACACCGGGACGGATCTCGAGGTCCACCTCGCCGTCGAGTGCCTGGATCTTGGTCTCGGTACCGAGGATCGCGTCGGTCATCGACACCTCGAGGGTCGCGAGCAGGTCGTCTCCCTCGCGGCTGAACGCCGCGTGCGGGTTGACGGTCACCTCGACGTACAGGTCACCGTTCGGTCCGCCCGCCTTGCCGACCTCACCGGAACCGGGAAGCTGCAGGCGGAGCCCCGTCTCGACACCGGCGGGGATGTCGAGCGACACGGTTCTGCGCGAACGCACGCGACCCTGCCCCCCGCAGGTGCCGCAGGGATACGGGATGGTCGTGCCGTAGCCCTCGCAGGTGCCGCAGGGCTGAGAGGTGACCACGTTGCCGAGCAGGCTGCGCACCTGCCGCTGCACGTGGCCGGAGCCGCCGCAGATGTCGCACGTGACCGGCGAGGTGCCCTCCTGACAGCACGACCCCTGACACGTCTCGCACAGCACGGCGGTGTCGACCTCGATGTCCCGATGCGCCCCGAACACGACGTCGCCGAGGTCGAGCGTGACCCGGACGAGGGCGTCCTGGCCCCGCTCCCGACGCGACCGCGGACGCGCACCGCGCCCTCCCCCTTGAGAAGCACCGAAGAACGTCTCGAAGATGTCGCCGAAACCGCCGAAGCCGCCGAAGTTCCCCGCGGCGCCGTCTCCGCCGCCCATGTCGTAGCGCCGGCGTGACTCGTCGTCGCTGAGGACGTCGTACGCATGCGTGACGAGCTTGAACTTCTCCGCAGCGTCGTCCCCGGGGTTCACATCCGGGTGCAGCTGCCGGGCAAGGCGTCGGTACGCCTTCTTGATCTCATCGGTGGAAGCGTCCCGGGACACCCCGAGAACCTCATAGTGGTCCGCCACAATCGCCTTTCTGCGTGTGTTCTCGTGGCGACCGCGTCAGCGGCCGGCCTCGTCTTCGTCGAGCATCCGCGACAGGTAGCGGGCCACGGCCCGCGCTGCGGCGAGATTGCTCGGGTAGTCCATGCGCGTCGGCCCCATCACGCCGACTCGCGCCGTGCCGCTGGGGGCGGCGTAGTTGCTGGCCACGATCGACGCCTCACCGAGGCCGAAGGGGGCGTTCTCGGTGCCGATGCTGGCCGCGAGACCCTGCTCGTCGGTCACCATCTCGCTCATCAGTCGCAGCAGCGTCACCTGCTCCTCGATCGCCTCGAGAAGCGGATGGATGCTCCCGCGGAAGTCCTGTTCCCGACGCGCGAGGGTGGCCGCCCCCGCCATCACCAGACGTTCCTGACGGAAGCTGCCGAGCTCGTCGACGACGACGCCGGCGAGCGTGCGGAGCACCGCGTCCTGAGGCTTGTCCTCCGCCCCGAGCAGCAGCTGAAGACGGTCGGATGCCTCACCGATGCCCTGTCCGGTGATCAACGACGACAGGCGTGCACGCAGCACCGCGAGGTCGGACTCGTCGATGATCTCCGGCAGGGGGGCGATCCGCTGTGACACGCCGCCGGCATCGGTGACCAGCACGATCAGCAGCCGGTTCGGTGCCAGGGCCACCAGTTCGACATGCGTCACGTGCGCACGCGCGAACGACGGATACTGTGCGAGCGCGACCTGACCCGTCAGCTGCGTCAGCACCCGCACCGTGCGCACCATCAGGTCGTCGAGATCGGCCGGTTCGCCCAGGAACGACTCGATCGCCGAGCGCTGTGCCGAAGAGAGCGGGCGCAACTGGGCGAGATGATTCACGAAGACGCGGTAGCCCTTGTCTGTGGGAACCCTTCCCGACGAGGTGTGCGGAGCGGTGATCAGCTCTTCATCCTCGAGCAGCGCCATGTCGTTTCGGATCGTGGCGGCCGAGACGCCGAAGGAATGCCTGTCGACGATCGACCGGCTGCCGACGGGTTCGTGGGTCTCGACGTAGTCCTGCACGATCGCGCGGAGAACCTGCAGCCCTCGCTCTGTGACCATCGCCCTTCCCTTCCGCTGGCACTCGGACGTTCAGAGTGCCAATCCTACCCCGTGCAGCTGCGGGTTCTCCGTACCGCGGACCGACGACTCTAGGATGACGCTCATGACCTCCTCCCCGCATGCCACCCTGTCGACCGGCATCGTTCGTGGCGTCGAGGAGGCGGGGATCGTCCGCTACCTCGGCATCCCGTATGCCATGGCGCCGTTCGGCGAGCACAGGTTCCGCGAGCCG
>NZ_QOAY01000175.1:31788-36188 GCF_003314775.1 Microbacterium sp. H6
CTGTCGCGACCTGGGACGGCGTGCGCGACGCACTGGAGTTCGGCCCCACTCCGCCTCAGGTTCCGTATGCGGGCGCCATCGGCGAGCTGCTCGGCTCGGTGCGGATCGACGGAGACGACATCCTCACGGCGAACGTCTGGGCCCCGCCCGACGCCTCCGGCGCCCCCGTGCTGCTCTGGATCCACGGCGGCGCGCTCGAACGCGGCACCGCCGCTCTTCCGCTCTATGACGGCGCGGTCTTCGCGCAGGCGGGAATCGTCTTCGTGTCGATCAACTACCGACTCGGCTCGGAGGGGTTCTCCGTCTTGGAGGGCGCCCCACGGAACCTCGGCCTGCGCGATGCGGCCGCGGCCCTCGAGTGGGTGCACCGTGAGGTCGCCGCTCTCGGCGGCGACCCGACACGGATAACGGCGATGGGCGAGTCCGCCGGTGGAGCCATCGTCGCCGGGCTCCTCGCTCGGGCGGACTCCCGCGCACTCATCAGTCGCGCCATCATCGAGTCCGGACCACTCCAGGCGCAGACTCCGAAGAAGGCCGGACGTGTGACGGCTCGACTCGCGAAGCGACTCGGAGTACGAGCCGACCGCGTCTCTTTCGCCGCTCTGACGCCCGAGAAGCTGTTGGACGCACGGAGAGCTCAATCCGCCGGATCGTCTCCCCTCGGCGGGGCTCCGGCGTTCCAGTTGGCGATCGACCCCGAGAGCCTTCCCCGGTCACCGCATGAGGTGCTTCGCGAGATCGATACGCCGCTACTCATCGGGAGCAACACCGACGAGTATCGGCTCTGGTTCCCACCGGAGGTGCTGGCAGGCATCGGAGAGTTCAAGCTGCAAGCCGCGCGACTGCTCTCCCGCATCCCTCGACGTGCGGTGGCGGCCTATCGATCCGCGTTCCCCGACGCCGGCGCTGGAGAGATCCTGGGGCAGCTCGTCACGGACGTGATGCTGCGTGCTCCGTTGAGCCGGGTGGCAGCCGCGCGTCCGGAGAAGACGCACGTCTACGAGTTCGCCTGGCCGAGTCCCGTCCGCGATCTCCGCGCGGCACACGCGCTCGAGCTCGGGTTCGTGTTCGATCGCCTCGATGACGAGGAAGCCGCGCGTCTGGCAGGTCCCGACGCTCCGCGTGATCTCGCCGCCGAGATGAACGCGTCGTGGGTCGGGTTCGTGACGTCGGGCGATCCTGGCTGGCCGGCCTACGGTGACGATCGCCTCACGCGGGTGTTCGACGCCAGGAGCACGACGGTGCCCCAGAGGCGTGCGGCGGCGATGGATCTGCTCCCCGGGTGACGGACGCTTCAGCCTTCAGTCGGTCAGTTCGCGGACGACGGCATCGGCGAGCAGGCGACCGCGTAGCGTCAGCTGCACGCGCCCTTGAAGCGCTGCGAGTGGTTCGACGAGACCGTCGGCGATGAGTCCGGCGACCCTGCTCCTGTTCGCCCTCGGGACTTCGTCGATCGCGATCCCCTCGCGGATGCGGCTGAGCAGCAGGATCCGCTCGAGCGTGCGCGAGTCGTCGTCCGGACGCTCCGTGCCTGCTGCCGGCGACTCGGATGCGGCAAGGCGCTGGGCGTACGCCGCGGGGTGCTTCACGTTCCACCAGCGCAGACCGGCCACGTGGCTGTGCGCTCCGGGACCGAAGCCCCACCAGTCGTTCCCCCGCCAATACGCGAGGTTGTGTCGGGAGCGACGATCGGGCGTGCGCGCCCAGTTGCTCACCTCGTACCAGTCGAAGCCGCCGGCAGCGAGTCGGCCGTCGGCGAGCTCGTACATGTCGGCCTGGAGATCGTCGTCGGGGGTCGGCACCTCCCCGCGGCGGATCTGACGCGCGAGCTTGGTTCCGTCTTCGATGATGAGCGCGTAGGCCGAGATGTGGTCCGGCTCCAGCGCGAGTGCGGCATCGAGCGACGCCTGCCAGTCGGCGAGGGACTCCCCCGGTGCGCCGTAGATCAGGTCCACGCTCACGGCAAGGCCCGCATCCTTCGCGGCGGCGACGGCCGTGCGCACGTTCTCCGGGCGGTGCGTGCGATCGAGGGCGGCGAGCACGTGGGGAACGGCAGACTGCATGCCGACCGACATCCTCGTGACTCCTGCTCGTGCCAAGGTGTGCGCCACTTCGGGCGTCACCGTGTCGGGGTTCGCCTCGACCGTGACCTCCGCGCCCGCTGCCAGGCCGAACGCATCTGTCGCCGCTCCGAGCATGCGTGCGAGGTCGCCGGCGGGGAGAAGCGTGGGAGTACCGCCGCCGAAGAACACGGTGTCCATCGGCCGCAGCGCTCCCGCGTCATCCAGCACTCGACGAGCGAGGGCGATCTCCGCGATCAACGTCGACGCGTAGTCCTCCTGCTTCGCCCCGCGCAGCTCGGTCGAGGTGTACGTGTTGAAGTCGCAGTAGCCGCAGCGCACGGTGCAGAACGGGATGTGCAGGTAGGCGGAGAACGGCACATGCTCATCGATCCGAAGATCTGCGGGCAAGCGTCCGTCCGCCGGGGCGGGGTCTCCGAGAGGAAGTGGTCCCGCCATCAGACGGGAGTCGCGTACAGCGGGGAGATCGCCCGAAGATAGCGCGCGAAGAGCTCGCGGCGGCGACGCTTCACGAGAGCGGGGATCGTGCGGTAGAGCAGGCCGTTCGGCGCGTCGAAGGCGCGCACGGTGAACCACACCTCGTCGTTGTCTTCACGCCAGTCAACGTCGAACGACTCTTCTCCGCTGACCACCGATCCGCCGACGGTTCCGAGGACGAACCCGACACGACGGGTCTCCTCCGTGACGGAGATCACGCGGAGCTCGGAGTCGGCGCGCATGCCCGCGACGCGCCCGCGGAGGTGCAGGGTCATCCCCGCGCCGACGAACGGCATGCCCTCCGCGTCGTAGCGCTGCTCGACGTCGCGCTTGCTCGGAGCGATCGGGTTGCCCTCGGCGTCGAAGCTCACGCCCGCATAGGCAGGTCCCGGTGCGGGGCGCACGTCTTCGACCGTCAGGCCGGCAGCGCGCTGTGCCGTCCACGACAGAAGCGCTTCGCCGGCGGTCTGGAAGCGTTCGATCCCGCTGCCGATCCGCCAGGATTCCTCCGCCGGGATGCTGCGCTCCGGCGGGTACTGCATCAGATCCGGAGCATGGGTCGCACCCACGGCCGCATAGTCCACCGTGTCGTCTCGGAAAGTCCCGCGCCGCATGACTTCCACCCTACTTCGGGTTACCTGAGCGAACACCCCCACGCGCCGCGGAGCGTCACATCGTGGCTCGGCGCGAGACCGACGACGCCCCCGCCTCATCCTGAACGATGCGGACATACCGGTCGTGCGTGGCTCGCTGCAGCAGCAGGAGCGCCGGCGCCAGCAATCGCCAGAACCACGTCGAAGGACGCGAGACCGATCGCGCGACGAAAACGCCGTGCTCGTCGATCAGGAACGACTCCTCGCCGTAGATCGGATGCCCAGGACGGGTTTCGTAGCCGAAGCCGTTCTCATCCGCCCATACGACCCGTACGGGCTCCACGAATCGAATACCGAGCAGACGCTTCGCGAGCACGCCCTCGACGCCTGCGGCAGGCGCACCGACAGGGACTTCGAATCCCGCACGGCGCTTGAAATCCCACGAGCTCACCAGCGCGGCGACCGCAGTTCGCGCGGCAGGGCCGACGACCGTTGAACGCTCGGAGAGGCGCATCCCCTTCGGCACCGCGCGGATCGGGCCGCGCGTCATCCCCCGCTCATACGCCGGGAACGGCACCGGTTACTTCTTTTCCTTGCCTTCGACATCGCCGGAGAGCGCAGCGATGAACGCCTCCTGCGGCACCTCGACACGGCCCACCATCTTCATGCGCTTCTTGCCCTCCTTCTGCTTCTCGAGGAGCTTGCGCTTGCGGGTGATGTCACCGCCGTAGCACTTGGCCAGCACGTCCTTGCGGATCGCGCGGATCGTCTCGCGGGCGATGATGCGTGCGCCGATCGCGGCCTGGATCGGCACCTCGAACTGCTGGCGAGGGATGAGCTTGCGCAGCCGCTCCGCCATCATCGTGCCGTAGGCGTAGGCCTTGTCGCGGTGCACGATCGAACTGAAGGCATCGACCTTCTCCCCCTGCAGGAGGATGTCGACCTTCACCAGGTCGGCTTCCTGCTGCCCTGAGGGCTCGTAGTCGAGCGACGCATACCCCTGGGTCTTCGACTTCAGCTGATCGAAGAAGTCGAAGACGATCTCGCCGAGCGGCATGTTGTAGCGCAGCTCGACGCGCTCCTCGGAGAAGTACTCCATGCCGAGCAACGTGCCTCGACGCGACTGGCACAGCTCCATGACGGTGCCGACGTAGTCCTTGGGCAACAGGATGGCCGCCTTGACCATGGGCTCCGACACCGAGCCGATGCGCCCATCGGGGTACTCGCTCGGGTTCGTGACGGTGACGGT
>NZ_QOAY01000175.1:36196-36881 GCF_003314775.1 Microbacterium sp. H6
TCGCCGGTGTCGCTCGTGAGCACCTCGTAGATCACGCTGGGCGCCGTGGTGATGAGATCGAGTCCGAACTCCCGCGCAAGACGCTCGGTCACGATCTCCAGGTGCAGGAGTCCGAGGAAGCCGCAGCGGAATCCGAACCCGAGGGCGACCGAGGTCTCCGGCTCGTACTGCAGGGAGGCATCGGAGAGCTTCAGCTTGTCCAGGGCCTCGCGGAGCTCCGCATAGTCGCTCCCGTCGATCGGGTAGATGCCCGAGAACACCATCGGTTTCGGGTCGGTGTATCCGGGGAGCGCTTCGGATGCGGGCTTGCGGGCGTTCGTGATCGTGTCGCCGACCTTGGAGAGACGGACGTCCTTCACGCCGGTGATGAGGTAGCCGACCTCACCGACCCCGAGCCCCTTGGTGGGAGTCGGTTCCGGGCTGGACACGCCGACCTCGAGAGCCTCGTGGTTCGCGCCTGTCGACATCATCTGGATGCGCTCGCGGGGTGACAGGCTGCCGTCGATCATGCGGACGTACGTGACGACGCCGCGGTACGCGTCATAGACCGAGTCGAAGATCATGGCGCGGGCCGGAGCATCCGCGTCACCCCTCGGCGCCGGGATCTCCTGGACGAGCCTGTCGAGCAGGTCCTCCACGCCGGCGCCGGTCTTACCGGAGACCCGCAGCACATCCTCCGGCTTCC
>NZ_QOAY01000175.1:36897-40411 GCF_003314775.1 Microbacterium sp. H6
CGATGAGGGAGGCCAGCTCCTTCGCGTACTTCTCCGGGTCGGCCGCCGGGAGGTCGATCTTGTTCAGCACCGGGATGATGTGGAGATCGTTCTCGAGCGCGAGGTACAGGTTGGCGAGGGTCTGCGCTTCGATGCCCTGTGCGGCGTCGACGAGCAGGATCGCTCCCTCGCAGGCGGCGAGGGACCGGGACACCTCGTACGTGAAGTCGACGTGACCCGGGGTGTCGATCATGTTCAACGCGACGGTCTGCCCATCCAGCTCCCAGGGCATCCTGACCGCCTGGCTCTTGATGGTGATGCCGCGCTCACGCTCGATGTCCATACGGTCGAGGTACTGCGCGCGCATGTCGCGATCCGAGACGACGCCCGTGATCTGGAGCATGCGGTCGGCGAGCGTCGACTTGCCGTGGTCGATGTGGGCGATGATGCAGAAATTACGGATCTGCGCAGCCGGCGTCGCAGCAGGCTGAAGAGGAGTGAGAGCGCGTGGGGACATGTCCACTCGATTGTACGGTCAGGCGAGGCTAATCCCCGATTCGGCCATACCGGTGATAGTCTCCCGAAGTTGCCAGGGAAAATCCGTGACACCGGATCCCGCAAGCGATAAGACTCCGTCATACACCCCGTGATGGTCGTCGCGTCGCAGAGTTCGGTGGATGGCGATTGTGTATCCAACTGACTCAGCGTTGCGTCGGCAGATCCCGAGCGCGTCTGTAGAAGAGAAAGACTTACCCCCCTTGATCAAGTACCTCTTGCGCCGAGCACTCGGCTGGCTGCTCATGATCGTGGTCGCCACGAACCTCACGTTCTTCCTGGCGTGGGGCTTCCTCGATCCGCGCAGCAACTATGTCGGGCGCCGACCTCCGCTCACCCCGGAGCAGATCGACAACGTCCTGATCCCACGCAACCTCAGCGACAGCGTTCCGCTCATGGAGCGCTGGTGGAACTGGTTCAGCAGCATCCTGTTCCGGTGGGACTGGGGCCTGAGCCCCACGGGCCAGTCGGTCAACGAACAGGTGTCTTACCGCATGTGGGTCAGCGCCGAACTCGTGCTCGGTGCGACGATCATCGCCGCGCTGCTCGGTATCTGGCTCGGTGTCTACACGGCCTCACGCCAGTACAAGCTCGCCGACCGCATCGGGCAGGCGACATCGATCATCACGATGAACCTGAACATCATCGTGGCCGGTCTCGGCGTGGTCCTCCTCGCGATCTCGCTCAACGAGTGGACCGGGGTGCGGATCTTCTACGTCACCGGTTCATCGAGTCCCGGCGTGACCGGATTCTTCCCCGTCATCATCGACACCCTGCAGCACCTGACACTTCCCACGATCGCGCTCGTGATCGTCGGCTACGCCCAGTACCACTTCCTGCAGCGGTCGCTCCTGCTCGACAACATCAACGCCGACTACGTGCGCACCGCCCGCGCCAAGGGCCTCACGAAGGCGCAAGCCGTCCGCAAGCACGCGCTTCGCACCTCGCTCATCCCGGTCGCGACACAGGTCGCCTTCACGATCCCCACGATCTTCACCGGCGCGATCCTGACCGAGCAGATCTTCGCCTGGCAGGGCATGGGCCGGTACTTCCTCGACACCATCAACCAGAACGACATCAACGGCGTGGTGGCCGTCGCCGCCTTCGGCGCCGTGCTGACCGCGATCGGCGCAGTGCTCGCCGACATCGTCGTCGTCGTCCTCGACCCGCGAGTGAGGGTGAGCTGACCATGACCGCCGAAATGATCGATCCTCTCGTCGAGCCGCCAGCGGCCCCGCCGACCGCGGACCGCGCCACGGGGAAGTCGCTGTCCAAGTGGACGCTCTACACGCGACGTTTCATGCGCAACAAGGCCGCTGTGGGCGGTGTGGTCGTGCTCATCGTGCTGGTCCTCTTCTCGACACTGGGGCCTCTCCTGTCTCCGTACGCCGTCGACAGCATGGACTTCCTGGCGCTGAGCCAGCCGCCGTCCGCTGCGCACTGGTTCGGCACCAACGGCGCCGGCAACGACACATACACGCAGACGGCCGTGGGACTGCAGCGATCGCTCATGATCGCCATCACCGTGTCCGTCGGCACGACGGTGCTCTCCGCACTCGTGGGAACGGCGGCCGCCTACTTCGGTGGCTGGTTCGAGCGGTTCGCTCTGCTGTTCATCCACTTCATGATGGTGGTCCCCACCTTCCTGCTGCTGTCGATCATCTCGAACGACTCCGGTGGCGTGTGGTGGGTCATCGCGCTCGTGATGATCTTCGTCGGTTGGTTCTTCCCCGCCCGCATCATCTGGACCATGACGCTCTCGCTGCGTGAGCGCGAGTACGTGCAGGCGGCGCGCTACATGGGCGTGCGTGGCCTGCGCATCGTGACGCGTCACCTGATCCCGAACATCGGCTCGCTGCTGGTGATCAACTTCACCCTGGGCATCGTCGCCGCAGTGACGACCGAGACGGGCCTTTCGTTCATCGGGTTCGGCGTCAAGATCCCCGACGTCTCGCTCGGCTCCCTGATCGGCGAGGGAAGCACGACGATCACCAGCTCACCCTGGCTGTTCTACTTCCCCGCTCTGATCCTCACGTTGCTCACCGTCTCGATGGCGCTCATCGCCGACGGACTGCGCGACGCTCTCGATCCCACTTCGGCTGCAGGAGGCCGCGCATGAGCCCTGTACTCTCCGTCCGCGACCTCACGGTCAGCTTCGCCTCCGAGGCCGGCAGGGTCGACGCTGTCCGCGGCGTCTCGTTCGACCTCGAAGCCGGAAAGACCCTCGGGATCGTCGGCGAGTCGGGTTCTGGCAAGTCCGTCACCTCCCTCGCCGTGATGGGACTGCTCGACGAGAACGCCAAGGTCTCAGGGTCCATCGTGTTCGACGGTCAGGAACTCCTGGGAAAGACGGACTCGCAGCTCTCGGCCATCCGCGGCAACGGCATCGCCATGGTCTTCCAAGACCCGCTCACCTCGCTCACCCCCGTGTACACGATCGGCGCGCAGCTCATCGAAGCGCTGACGGTGCATCGCAGCCTCAGCATCAAGGAGGCGACAGCGCGTTCGATCGAGCTCCTGAAGCTCGTCGGCATCACCGAGCCCGAGAAGCGGATGAAGTCCTTCCCGCACGAGTTCTCCGGGGGCATGCGTCAGCGTGTCGTCATCGCCATCGCGATGGCCAACAACCCGAAGCTGATCATCGCCGACGAACCCACCACGGCTCTCGACGTCACGATCCAGGCGCAGATCCTCGACCTGATCGAGAAGGCCCAGGCCGAGACCGGCGCCGCCGTCATGATGATCACCCACGACATGGGCGTCGTCGCCCGCACCGCAGACGACGTGATGGTCATGTACGCAGGCAAGCCCGTCGAACAGGCACCGGTGCGCGAGCTCTTCCATCAGACGCGCATGCCCTATTCGATCGGCCTCCTCGGCGCGATCCCCCGCGTGGACAAGGCCGAGAAGGAGCCGCTCACTCCGATCAAGGGCAACCCGCCGCTGCTGATCAACCTCCCGGATGCGTGCCCGTTCGCCG
>NZ_QOAY01000175.1:40460-45125 GCF_003314775.1 Microbacterium sp. H6
CTGCCCCATCGTGATGGACGCCTGCCGCACGCGTGAGCCCGAACTGCTGCCCGTGCTCACCGGCGGCGGTGAGGAGCACCGCGCCGCGTGCATCCGCGCGAACGAGATCGCCGATGGCGGCCTCCTCGGCGGCCTGCCGGTGTATCCGGTGCGCGAAGCGCCGGAGAGCGCGCTGACCCGCCTGCCCCGCGAGGAGCGGCCCATCACGCTCGAGGTGAAGAACCTCACCAAGACCTTCCCCCTGCTCAAGGGCGCGTTCCTGAAGCGCAAGGTCGGCGAGGTGCACGCGATCAAGGGCATCAGCTTCGACGTGCGCGAAGGTGAGACCCTGGCCATCGTCGGCGAGTCCGGTTCCGGCAAGACGACGACACTGCTGCAGATCATGGACATGGTGAAGCAGACCGATGGCGACATCATCATCGCCGGAACGAGCGTCAACGACATCCACAGTCACAAGGTGGAGCGCGCGCTGCGTCGCGACATCCAGATCGTGTTCCAGGACCCGATGGGAGCGCTCGATCCCCGCATGACGGTTGCGGACATCATCTCGGAGCCGCTGTCAGCGATCGGCACGTCGAAGGTCGAGGCTCATCGACGGGTCAAGGAACTGATGGATCTCGTCGGCCTTAACCCCGCACACAGCGACAGGTTCCCGCAGGCCTTCTCCGGCGGCCAGCGCCAGCGCATCGGCATCGCCAGGGCTCTGTCCACCAACCCGAAGATCCTCGTGCTCGACGAGCCGGTCTCCGCGCTCGACGTGTCCATCCAGGCCGGCGTGATCAACCTCCTTGACGACCTCAAGGTCGAACTCGGCATCTCGTATCTGTTCGTCGCGCACGATCTGTCCGTGGTCCGGCACATCGCCGACCGCGTCGCAGTCATGTACCTCGGCGACTTCGTCGAGCACGGCGACGTCGACGACGTCTTCGACAACCCCCAGCACCCGTATACGAAGGCGCTGCTGTCGGCGATCCCGGTTCCGGACCCCGATATCGAGCGCACGCGCGAGCGGATCGTGTTCGACCCGGCGACGGCGACGTCCCGCGCCGTCCCGTCCTGATCGGCCACGGTCACCGTCCGGTAACGGTTAGTCCGGATTCACTTGCCGCAGGCGCATTCGTGCACCCGGCGAACTATTCTCCCCTTATGACACGCCGCAAGGCGAAAGGAGCACCATGAAGCAGTACAAGCTGATGGGAGCGCTGGCACTCACCGGCGCTTTCGCACTCGCACTCAGCGGGTGCGCTGCCGGCAACACCGGCAGTGGCGACAAGAACGACGAGGGCGACGCCGCCGGGGTCGAGATGTCCAACTACAACCCGCAGCCGCGCGAGAACCTCAAGGAGGGCGGCGAGGTCAACTTCGCGCTCACCGAGATCCCCGCCCAGTTGAACGCCTTCAACAGCGATGCGAGCGCCAACACCACGCGCGTGGCCGCCTGGTACATGCCGCAGATCATCCTCATGAAGCCGGATGGCACGCAGTACAAGAACGACAACTACCTCTCCGAGTGGAAGAACGAGGTCAAGGACGGCAAGACCGTGCTGACCTTCACGTTCACCGACGAGGCGCACTGGAACGACGGCACCGACATGGACTGGACTGCCATCGACGCCACGTGGAAGGCCAACCGCTCGTACGACGAGGGCTTCAACCCCAACGCGACCGACGGCTACAAGGAGATCGAGTCCGTCGAGCAGGGCGACACCGCGAAGACTGCGATCGTCACGTTCAAGGGCGAGTTCGCCTGGCCGCAGATGCCGTTCAACGGCGGCGTCATCCACCCGGCCCTCGCCGACCCGACCGCGTTCAACGAGGCGATGAACGAGAACCCGCACCCTGAGTGGGGCGCAGGTCCGTACACGGTCGACGAGTACGACGCCACCAAGGGCTACATCTCGTTCAAGCCGAACCCCGAGTGGTGGGGCGACGCTCCGCTGCTCGACAAGGTCACGATGACGGGCATGGACTACCCCGCCGGCGTCAACGCCTTCAAGAACGGCGAGGTCGACATGACCGAGACCGGATCGCAGGAGCTCATCGATCAGGTGAAGGACGTCGATGGAGCCGTGATCTACCGCGCTCAGCAGACGGCCAACACCATCCTCCAGGTCGACTCGACCAAGCCGCAGTTCGAGGACGTCAAGGTCCGCGAGGCGTTCTTCAAGGCCATCAACATCGACCAGCAGAAGCAGATCGCCTGGAACGGCCTGGGCTACAAGGAGGACCCGGCCGGTTCGCTGACGCTGTTCTCGTTCCAGCCCGGCTACTCCGACTCCATGAAGGAGGCCGGTTGGAAGTTCGACGTCGAGGGCGCCAAGAAGCTCCTTGACGAGGCAGGCTGGGAGGAGGGCTCCGACGGCATCCGCGAAAAGGACGGCGTGAAGCTCTCCGTCGTCTACCCGATCTGGAGCGACTCCGCGACGCAGAAGGCTCTCGCGCAGTCGCTGCAGGCTCAGGAGAAGGCGGTCGGCATCGACGTCAAGGTCGAGGTTCGTCCTTCGAGCCAGTTCTCCGACGACTACACGTCGAAGAACTGGGACGTCTCGGGTCTCCGCTTCACGTCCTCCGACGCCTTCGGTGCTGCCTGGTTCTGCCAGCTGTACTGCTCGGACTCGGGTCTCAACCTGTCGGGTGTCGGTGACGCTGAGCTGGACGCCGAGATCAAGGACAAGGTCGAGTCGCAGAGCGACCCCGAGGCGCAGACCGCTGCCGCGATGAAGCTCGAGCCCGAGATCTACAAGCGCTGGGGCCTCATCCCGCTGTACAACGGACCGCAGATCTACACGGTCCGCGAGGGTCTCGCCAACCTGACGCCTGAGCCCTACCTGGGTCTGGATCTGTTCGGCATCAGCCCGGTCGAGAACGTCGGCTGGGAGAAGTAACACCCTCTGACACGAATCGTGTCGAAGCGGGGCCGGTGGTTCATCCACCGGCCCCGCTTTCCTTATGCTGAACCCGTGAGCGCACAGATCGTCTTCGTGCACGGCATCCGCACCTCGGCCACGATGTGGCGATCGCAGGCCGTCTATCTCGAGGAGCGGGGACACGCCTTCACCGCCGTCGACCTTCCCGGCCACGGATCACGGATGCAAGAGGATTTCGCGCTGCACGAGGCGCTGCACACGATCGACGTCGCAGTGCGCGCGGCCGCTGACAAAGGACCCGTCGTCCTCGTCGGCCATTCCATGGGCGGACTGCTCTCGCTCGCCTACGCCGGCGGTGCCGAGGCTCCGCCGATCGCTGCCCTGGTCGCCGCCGCCTGCACGTCCCTGCCCCGCGGCACCGGTCTCGCCGCCTACCGCCTGTTCGCCCGCGCCGTCGACTCCCTCCCCGATCGCGGGATGTGGCTGACACGCCAGATGCTCGCCGCCACCATCCCTCTCGAGAACCGTTCGGACTTCGCCGCCGGCGGCTACGCGCTCGACACGCAGGACGCCGCACTGCGCAGCCTCGCCGCACTCGACATCGCCGCAGCCGTTCCCCGCATCACTGTTCCGCTGTGGTTCGTGAACGGGCAGTACGACCAGTTGCGGCTGAACGAGCCTCTGTTCCGGCAGCTCGCACCACATGCGGAGCTGATCGTCGTGCCGCGCACCACCCACCTGGTCACCGCGATGCGTCCGGAGATCTTCAACGCCGTGCTGCAGCTCGCCATCGCGACCGTCGAGCAGGCGGATGCAGCGCAGGCGGATGCAGAAGACGTGGACGTAGAGGAGCTCGCGGCGCGCTCACGCCGCCGTGGACGGCTGCCGAGCGAACGCCGTGAGGAGTCCGCCGACCAGTGACAGCACGGCGGCTGCGACGAACACGAGCCAGAACCCGCCCACGAGTGCGACCAGGCCGGCTCCCAGCACCGGACCGATGAGTTGTCCGAGGGCGGCCGTCACGTTGACGATTCCCAGATCCCTCGCGTGGTCCTGCGCATCCGGGAGGAGATCGGCGGCGAAAGCGAGGCCGACCGTCGAGAACGCCCCGTATCCGAGCCCCATGAGGGCCGCGGCCACCATGGTCATCTCGAACGTCGGGACGAGCGCGATCGCCACCCCGGACGCCGCTTGCACGACCGTCGCGGCGACCGTGAGCGTTCTCCTGTTCCCGGTGCGGTCGGACACGATGCCGGTGACCACGGAGGCGAGGACGACGAAGACCGTGTACACGACGATGAGCAGCAGCAAGTTGTCCTGGGCTGTCGCGCTGGGCTGCCCGAGGCCGTGCAACAGGAAGAACAGGAACAGCGCGGTGCCGAGGGCATTCCCCACGTTCGTCACCAGTCGACCGGAGAGCATCCACGCGAAGTCGCGGTCGCGGAGCGAGGCGAGCCGGCGCCCTCCGCTGCGCTTAGGCCGCAGCGCCTCCGTACTCGGCGGATCCGGCAGCAGGAGTGCGGTCGCCGTGCCGACGACCGCGATGATCCCGGCGAGCAGCCAGTACCCTTCGCGGGTTCCGAGGCCGAGGAGTACCACGAGCCCCACTCCGACGACGATGCCGACGGCCTGGCTGGAACCGACCGCGGCAGATGCGGCACCTCGCTGCGTCGTCGGCAGCTGATCGGCGATGAGCGCGGTGAAGGCCGCCGATGACACAGCGACGCCGATCGACACGCCCACCCAACCTGCGCCCACGGTCCACGGGCCGTCGGCGTAGCCCGTGAGCACGAGGCAC
>NZ_QOAY01000175.1:45164-48911 GCF_003314775.1 Microbacterium sp. H6
CGTCAGCAGAACCCCGCCGACCGCCCAGGGGCGACGGCGGTGTCTGCCTGCAGCCGCACGGTCCGAGAGCGCACCGGCGGCGGGACCCGCGAGGATGCCTGCGAGCCCGCCGATGCCCAGAACCAAGCCCGAGGAGACGACCCCGCGAATCCAGTCGTCTTCCGGAGTGTCGAGCTGCAGCGGGAGGAGGAGCTGCACCGGAGTGAGCTGCACGGTCCAGATCGCCAGCCAGGCGAGCGTGAACAGCGACATCCATCGCGCGCCGGCTCGTATGGTGCGGGGGTGCTCGGAGGTGTTCATCGCTTCTCCCCCGCTGCACGCGAACTCCGGATGACCTCTCGGTACCAGTCGTACGAGGCTTTGGGCGTTCGCTCGCCCGTCTCGAAGTCGACGTGGACGAGGCCGAATCGCTGGGTGTAGCCGTCGGCCCATTCCCAGTTGTCCAGCAATGACCACACCGTGTACTCCTCCACCGGCACTCCGGCCGAGATCGCGTCGCCGACGGCCTGCAGATGCCCGGCGAGGTACGAGATGCGGTCGGTGTCCTCCACGCGGGTCGCGCGCTCGGGTTCGGGGAAGGAGGCGCCGTTCTCCCCGATGATCACGGGCGGCATGTCGGGATGGCGACCATGCAGGTCGATCAGCAGGTCGCGCAGCGCGCCGGGCATGATCGGCCATTCGGGACCGAATCCGGTGACCGGAACGCCGGGCGTCGGCACGATGTCGAAGGGGATCGGGCTTCCCTCTTCGGCGTTCGTGACCGTCGTCGGATTGTAGAAGTTGACGCCGTAGAAATCGATCGAGTGGCCGATGGCTTCGAGGTCGCCTTCCTGCGCGGGCATCGGGGGCAGGCCGAGTGCTTCCAGGTCGGGGTAGGTGCCGGCGAGGAGCGGCTCGCTGAAGACCCTGTTGTGGATCAGGTCGTAGATCGCCGCGGCCTCATGGTCTTCGGCGGTGTCACCCAGCGGCAGGACCCAGGTGTGGTTGTTGACCAGACCCACCGCGACAGCACCGCGAGCTCGGAGCACCGCCGCTGCGCGGGCGTGCGCCAGCAGTTGATGATGGGCGGTAGGCAGGGCACCGAACAGGAGTTGCTTGCCTGGCGCCAATGCGCCGACCGCATACCCCTGGAGGGTCGTCATCGCGGGTTCGTTGAGGGTGTACCAGTTCTGCACCCGATCGCCGAGGCGATCAGCCACAAGCGCCGCATAGTCGGCGAAGCGCTCGGCGGTGTCGCGCTCGAGCCACCCGCCGTCGGCTTCGACGCTGCTCGGCATCTCCCAGTGGTACAGGGTGGGGAACGGCTGGATCCCGGCGTCGAGAAGCATATCCACGACGCGCGAGTAGTGGTCGAGCGCTGTGCTGTCTCCCGGACCCAGGCCGTCGGGCTGGACGCGAGCCCACGGGATCGAGAACCGGTATCGGTCGAGTCCGAGACCGGACGCGAGAGCGACGTCGCGTTCGGGGCGCCGGTAGCTGTCGCACGCGGGGTCGGCCATGGATCCGTCGAGGACGGCACCCGGCCTCTCGAGGAAGTCGTCCCAGATTGATCGCCCGGATGCACCGGTGGGCCGGGAGCCCTCGATCTGGAAGGCGGACGTCGCTGCGGACCAGCGGAGCCCGGAGGGCATGGGCGAACGGGAGGGCTCGAGGGTCATGTGGCTCCTAGACATCAGTGTCGGGATAATGATGATTCTGCACCCGGTACCGTCGAATCCGCGACTGAGTCTCGCGTTCTCGCCGCCGTTTCGCGTCAACGGCCCGTCTGCTGGTAGACTCGACTCTTGGCTTGCGTGTGGGTTCTTCCCTCACGACCGCTGTGCAGCAGCCCTCTTCTGCTGCCGGCATTCCGAACACTCCTGTACAGAAAGCGTCCACACGTGGCAAACATCAAGTCGCAGATCAAGCGCAACAAGACCAACGAGAAGGCTCGCGAGCGCAACAAGGCCGTGAAGAGCGAGCTCAAGACGGTCATCCGTACCACTCGTACGGCCGTCTCCGCCGGCGACAAGGCAGCCGCAGAGGCCGCCCTGAAGAAGGCCGCCGTCAAGCTCGACAAGGCCGTCAGCAAGGGTGTCCTGCACAAGAACCAGGCGTCGAACCGCAAGTCGGCTCTCGCCAAGCAGGTCGCTTCCCTCTGAACCGACGCTTCTGAGAAAGGCCCGTCCCGATATCGGGGCGGGCCTTCTTCGTGTTCGGGGTGAGCGCACCCGGCGATGGACTATTCGCCGAAAGGCTGTCGTGTGGCGATGACCGTCACCATGCGCTCCAAGGCGAAGATCGGATCGCGCGCGGCACCCTTCACCTCGCCGTCGGCTCTGGCCGTGGCCTGGATCGCCATCCCGAGCGAGCGCTCGTTCCAGCCCGCCAGATCGCGACGGGCACGGTCGACCTGCCAATCCTTCATCCCCAGGCGCTGCGCGAGTTGACGGCTCGGCTCGCGGTTGCCGGCCACGCGGGCCATGGTGCGCAGCTTCATCGCGAAGGCTGCGACCATCGGGACCGGGTCGGCCCCCGAGGAAAGTGCGTGGCGGAGGGCCATGAGCGCCTCGCCGTAGCGGCCGGCGATCGCGGTGTCGGCCACGACGAACGCCGAGACCTCGACTCGTCCGCCGTAGTACTTGGTGACGACCTCCTCGGTGATGTCGCCGTCGACATCGCCGATGAGCTGCTGGCAGGCTGCGGCCAGCTCTGTGAGGTCGTCGGCGAACGCCGAAACCAGGGCGCGCAAGGCCGGAGGAGCGATGCGCTTCTTCGCCGCGCGGAACTCACCGGCTGCGAAATCGACCCGATCGCCGTCGCGCTTGATCGCCGGGCAGGCGATCTCGATGCCGCCACCGGAACCACCGCGAAGAGCGTCGAGGAGCTTCTTGCCCCGCACGCTGGCTCCGGTGTGCCGGAGAATGACCGTCGCCCCCTCCTGCGGGTGGTCGAGGTACGACACCGCCTCCTGGATGAACGCATCCGAGCACTTCTCCACGCCGGAGACGCGCACCAGACGCGGTTCTCCGAACAGGGACGGCGACGTGAGCGACAGGAGCGTCCCTGGTGCGTAGTCGTCGGCGCGTACGTCACTGACTTCGAGCGCAGGGTCTTCGGCGCGGAGGTAGTCGCGCACACCGGCGATGGCCCGCTCGGCGCAGACCTCTTCCGGACCGGAGACCAGCACGACCGGGGCCGGGCGCGGCTCGCGCCAGGAGACCTGGGGGATCTTGGTGGGCTTCGCGCCGCCGCGGGAAGGGGTACGCGAAGCTGCCATGGAACCAGCCTACCGGCGGTCGCCAACATGGCTCCGCCGTCACGGTGGCGTCTTCTCGGTCCAGATCTGCAACTCCCCGTCATCGAGTGCGAGCAGGATGCGCCCGTGCACGTCGGTACGGAGCACGCGTGCACCGGCGTCGGTCAGAGCATCGATCGTCTCGGCGCGGGGGTGCCCGTAGTCGTTGTCCGCTCCGACGCTGAACAACGCCACGCGCGGCCGGATCCGCCCATACAGCTCCGGATCCTGATCCGCGCTGCCGTGGTGAGCCACCTTCACGACCGCGTACGGAGCGAGTCCTCCTGTCCTCTGCAGCACGCGCTGTGGTGCGGCGGAGAGATCGCCGAGGTAGAGGGAGCGCGGCACACCTCCCCCGGCGACTTCCAGCACGACGCTCGCGTCGTTGCCGGAGGGGAACGCCGGTGACCGGCGTGGCGGCCAGAGCACGCGCCAGGCGGCATCGCCGAGCATGCCGCGCCGTCCCGCCG
>NZ_QOAY01000175.1:48998-49332 GCF_003314775.1 Microbacterium sp. H6
CGATCGGGCGGATCAGCCATCGGACCGTGAAGGACCGTCGACACCCGCGCCTGCACAGCTGCGGTCCCGCCGACGTGATCGAGGTCGAAGTGCGTGAGCACCAGAAGATCGATGTGCTCGATGCCGAGCGACCGCAGACAGGTGGACAGCAGATCCGGATCGGGCCCCGTGTCGATCAGCGCCACCCGGCCTGCCGAGCGCACGAGCACCGCGTCGCCCTGCCCGACGTCGCACACCGCGATCGCCCAGCCATCCGGAGCCGCCGCGGTCGCCAGCGGTCCATCGAGGAGTACACGTGATCCGGCGAGCGAGAGCACCACCACGAGCACCAGTG
>NZ_QOAY01000112.1:0-347 GCF_003314775.1 Microbacterium sp. H6
CGCCGCACCGCGTGCGCGCTCGCGTTCGCGGTCGGCGCGGCCGGTGCGTCCGGCGGGCCGGACGAGGGTCTCAGTGCTCATAGTGCACCCACTTCTTCTGTGCGGCGAACTGGAGCCCGGTGATCGCGATGATGATCGCGAACAGGATCCACGCGGCTGCAGCGGCGAGGCCGAGATCACCGAAGGTGAATCCCTGCTCCCAGATGTACATGACGAGCGGCTTCGTGGCATTGCCCGGACCGCCGCCGGTGAGCATCTGCGGCTGCACGAACACCTGCAGCGACGTGATCATCGTCATGATGGTGGCGAAGAAGATCGATGGCGAGATCATCGGGACGATGATGCTC
>NZ_QOAY01000112.1:386-15218 GCF_003314775.1 Microbacterium sp. H6
CACCCGCCGGATCCCCTGTGCGCCGTCGATGCTCGCCGCCTCCAGCACGCTCTCGGGGAGCTGCTCGAGGGCGGCCGAGAAGATCAGCATGTTGTAGCCGAGTCCCTGCCAGACGCTCATGACGACGACCATGATCATGGCCCACGACGGATCGGCGAGGAAGTTGGGCAGCTCGATGCCGAACCAGGTCTGCGAGAGGCCGTTGAAGAGTCCCTGCGGCTGGAGCATCATCTTCCAGACCAGCACGTTGGCGACCATCGGCGTGACGACGGGGATGAAGAACAGCACCCTCAGTGCGCCGCGACCGCGGATCCGGGAGTTCAGACCGAGAGCGAGCACGAGCGAGAGAGCGACGCTCAACGGCACGTACAGCAGGGTGTACACCGCCGAGTTGCGCAGCGCCGGCCAGAAGTCGGGGCTGCTGGTGAACAGCTTGACGTAGTTGTCCACGCCGTTGAAGGTCCGCTCGCCGAAGGTCGGCCAGTCGAAGACGCTCATCACGATCGACAGCCCGACGGGCACGATCGTGAACAGGGCGAGCCCGATCAGGGCTGGGCTTGCGAATCCCAGCGCCTGACCGGCCTCCACCTTGGCGAGCGATCGTCGACGTCTCGTCGTGATCGTCATCTCAGTTTCTTCCTCTGTTACTGCATTGCTGCTGTGGTGGCCGAGGCCCGATCACTCGCCGAACTGCGCCTGCGCGTTCGACAGCAGCTCTTCCATCGTCATCTGGCCGTTGTAGACGCTGACGAGGTTGGGCTGGATGTAGCTGTCGAGCTTCTGCCAGTTCTTCGTCATGTAGAGGGGGACGGTGTCACCGAACGCAGCCTCGAAGACGGACTTCACCTGGTCGCGGTACTTCTCGTCGATCGACTCGAAGTACAGCGGCTGCGACGACGTGCGTGCCGGGTAGGAGCGGCCGGACGACGCGATGTAGTCCTGCGCGTCCTCGCCGAGCAGCGAGCCCATGACCTTGAGCGCGGCCTCGGGATTCTTGCAGTTGGCCGAGATGCCGTAGCCCGAGCCGAGGATCGGACCGGGGTTGCCGTCGACTCCGGCGGGCAGCGGGACCATGCCGGCGGCGAAGCCCGACTCGTTGTCGAGGTAGCTCACCGCGTTCCAGGTGCCGTCGACGGCCATGGCCGCGTTGGCGCCGGTGTACTGGTTCTCTCCCCACCCCGTGTCGGAAGCGGAGGCCACGGGTGCGGCGACCTTCTTCTCGGTCACGAGCTCGGCGTACCAGGTCGACGCGTCGACGAAGGCCTTCTCATCGATGTGCAACGTGCCGTCCTCGGAGGCCGGCTGCGTGGCGGAGTAGGCGATCGGCATCGACATCCACTGGTAGCCGCCCATACCCATGCCGAAGCCGTACTTACCGTCCTTGGTGGCGTCGGCGGCGATCTTGTCGAAGTCGTCGAACGTCCACCCGATCTCAGGGGTTGCGGCGCCGGCGGCGGTCAGCATGTCCTGGTTGTAGTAGACGAGCATGGTGGCGACGTCGAACGGCACGCCGTAGGTCTTGCCCTCGAAGCTGAGGATCCCGTCGGCGCTCGGATTGAAGTCGGCCCAGTCGATTCCCGCCGTCTTCAGGTCGGCATCGCTCAGCTCGCGGAAGCCGCCGGTGTAGCCTCCCAGCTGCGCGCCGCTCATGCCCGTGACGCACGCCATGTTGCCGCTGGCCATGTTGGTGGTCAGCTTCGTGAAGAAGTCGCTCCACGGCGACGTCTGCAGCTTGATCTTGATGTCGGGGTTCTGCTCCTGCGCGAACGCGACCTGCGCCTCGAGGGCGTCCACGTCCGACTCGCTCCCGGCCCACATGTCCACCACGATGGTGTCGCCGTCTGCCGAACCACCCGTGCCGCTGCCGCTCGCGCAGCCGGTCATCGCGACCGCGACGCCGGCGACGGCGACCACAGCCCCTACACGCAACTTCTTCATTGAATGCCTCCTGGAAAGGGAACCGGTTAATTCGCGGGTCGAAGTAACCTAGTAGGATTTCGTATGAAGTTACCGTTTCATACTTCGCAAGTGGCCGCAAGCCGAACATCCGATGTTTATCGGAGCTTGATAATTCGTAACTCCCGGGAAACACGACGAACCCCCGCTACGCTGACGATGCTCCGACAGGAAAGTGCTCTCATGACGAACTCCGCTGACACCGCCGTCGACGATCCGCACACGCGACGCATCCTCGACCTCGTCGCCCGCGGTGAGGCGCGATCGCGTTCCGAGCTCGCCGCCTCGCTCGGCGTGGCCGCATCGACGGTCGGTCTCCGCGTGCAGTCCCTGCTGGATGCCGGCGTGCTCAGAGAAGCCGGAGACGGCACGTCACGCGGAGGGCGGCGCCCACGTGTCCTTCAGATCGCGGCGGACGGCTTCGTCCTGTCCGCTGACCTCGGCGGCGGACACGCGCGCATAGGCAGGCACTCCCTCAGCGGTGCCCTCCTGGACAGTGAATCCATCGCCGTCGATGTCACCGAGGGACCGCAGGCCACCCTGGATCGCCTGGCGGTCGTGTTCGACCGTCTCCTGTCCTCGGGGAGGATCCATGCGATCGGGATCAGCCTCCCCGGTCCGGTCGACATCTCCACGGGATCCGTCGACCAACCCTCGCGGATGCCCGGATGGCCGGGGTTCCGCGTCGGCGAGCACCTCTCCGCGCGCTACGGGGTCCCTGTCGCCGTCGACAACGACGCGAACCTCGCCGCGCTCGGCGAGCACCGTGAGCGTTTCGGCCACACCTGTCACAGCATCACGGTGAAGGCGGGAACCGCCATCGGCAGCGGCATCATCGTGGACGGGCACG
The DNA here is from genome assembly GCF_003314775.1 of Microbacterium sp. H6. Lineage (NCBI taxonomy): Bacteria > Bacillati > Actinomycetota > Actinomycetes > Micrococcales > Microbacteriaceae > Microbacterium > Microbacterium sp. H6. The sequence goes on from NZ_QOAY01000112.1 coordinate 3,193, forward strand.
TGCACCGCGGCGCCACGTCGGCCGCGGGCGACATCACCCACACGCGCATCGACGGCAGCGGCGACATCCCCTGCTCCTGCGGAAACACCGGATGCCTGGAAACCGTGGCGAGCGGGGCGAGTCTGGTCCGACAGATGCGCGAGCGCGGGAACGACGCCGTGCGCACGACGACCGACGTGCTGAGCCTGGCGCGCGACGCCGATCCCCTCGCCACGACTCTGGTCCGAACCGCCGGCACCCACCTGGGTCAGGCACTCTCCGGGGTCGTGAACTTCTTCAATCCGCACGCCGTATTCCTCACCGGCAGCATGAGCGCATCCGAACCGTTCATCGCGGCCGTCCGCAGCCGCGTCTACGAGGCCTGCCACCCGCTCGCCACCCAGCGACTGCGCATCGAGTCCGCGGCGACGGGCGCCGACGCCATCCTGCACGGCGCGGCCCGACTCGCGCTCGAGGGCATGGACATCCCCGTGGCGGCCGCCTGAGCCACCGCCACGGTGCAGATCAGTCCTCGATCAGGGTCAGCTCGATCACGGGGACCAGCACATCGGGTCGACGCACCGGGAGGTGGACGGTCAGAGTCCCCTCGGCCTCGCCTGCGGGTGTCATGAGATCCGCCTCGCGATCGGGGTCGGACACGCTCGTCTGGAGCCAGGATCCGTCGTTGAGCAGCCGGACGTACGACACCTTGCCCGCGAGCTCCGGGAGGTGGACGAAACCCATGGGCCAGCTGAAGAGGCTCAGGTAGAGCCGGTTCCCCCTGCGCGTGTAGACGCCCTCACGCGGTGGGGTGAAGGCCGCGTACCCCGCGCCAACCACCGCGTTCCGGTGCAGGCGCATCCACTCCCCGATCTCCGCCAACGTGCTCGCATCCCGCGGAGCGATCGCCCCACGCCCGTCCGGGCCGATGTTCAGCAGCATGTTGCCGTCCATCGAGACAGAGTCGACGAGCATCTGCACGAGCAACGTCGACGACTTCTGGTCCATGTTGTCGCGGTGGTAACCCCACGATCCGTTCAGCGTCTGGCACGCCTCCCATGTGAGGGGAACGCCGTCTCGCACGATCGGCGCGGTGGGCTGATACTGCTCTGGCGTGACGAAGTCCGCGGGGATACCCAGACGATCGTTGACCAGCATGTTCGGCTGCAGCTCCCGGCACAGAGCGAGCAGTGCCTCCGCATCCCAGTCCCCGGGGCCCTTGCCTGCCCACCCGTCCTTCTCCTCCGGGTAGGTGAAATCGAAGAAGAGGTAGTCGATGTCGCCATACTCCGTGAGGAGCTCGCGCACCTGACCGTGGAGGTAGGCGCGGTATGCGGCCATGTCGCGGCCGGCGTTCAGCTCATGAGCGTTCTCATCGTCGCGACGCGGGTGGTTCCAGTCGATCGTGAAGTCGGGGTGATGCCAGTCGATGACCGAGTGGTACAGGCCGACTTTCAGGCCTTCCGCCCGCAGCGCGTCGACGTACTCGCGCACCAGGTCACGTCCGGTGTTCGCGACCGAGGTGAAGTCGGTCAGCTTCGAATCCCAGAGGCAGAAACCGTCGTGGTGCTTCGTGGTGAGCACGACATACCCCATGCCCGTCGCTTTCGCCGTGCGCGCGAGTGCTGCGGCATCGAAGAGATCCGGATGGAAGTGCTCGAAGTACTGACGGTAGTCCTCGTCCGTGAGCCGCTCGTAGTTCTGCACCCACTCGTGCCGTGCGGCGGTGCTGTAGAGGCCGAAGTGGACGAACATGCCGAACCGAGCCCGGTCAAACCATTCCTGTCGCATACCTCCCATCCTGGCACAGACATCCGATGTTTAGAGAGTGGATGGACCTGCTCGACGCAGAACGGGCGCCCCCGAAGGGACGCCCGTTCGTTCGAAGATCGAATCAGCGCGCGGCGCTGCCGTCGATGTAGTCCTCGTCCTGCTGCTTCCAGGCGAAGAGCGAGCGCAGCTCCTTGCCGGTGACCTCGATCGGGTGCTGCTCCTCCTTGGCACGCAGCGCCAGGAACTCCTCGGCCCCGTTGTCCTGGTCGTCGATGAAGCGCTTGGCGAAGGCGCCGGACTGGATGTCGGCCAGCACGCCCTTCATGCTCTCCTTGACGCGCTCGTCGATGACGCGCGGGCCCGAGACGTAGTCGCCGAACTCGGCGGTGTCGGAGATCGACCAACGCTGCTTGGCGATGCCGCCCTCCCACATCAGGTCGACGATGAGCTTGAGCTCGTGCAGCACCTCGAAGTACGCGATCTGCGGCTGGTAGCCCGCTTCGGTGAGGGTCTCGAAGCCCGCCTGCACGAGGTGGCTCACACCACCGCAGAGCACGGCCTGCTCGCCGAACAGGTCGGTCTCGGTCTCTTCGGTGAACGTCGTCTTGATGACGCCGGCCCTGGTGCCGCCGATGGCCTTCGCGTAGGAGAGCGCCAGGTCCCAGGCCTTGCCCGATGCGTCGCGCTCGACGGCGATGATGTCGGGGATGCCGCGGCCCGCGACGAACTCACGACGCACGGTGTGGCCCGGAGCCTTCGGGGCGACCAGGATCACGTCGACGCCCTCGGGAGCGTCGATGTAGCCGAAGCGGATGTTGAAGCCGTGGGCGAACGCGAGCGTCTTGCCGGCCGTGAGGTTCGGCGCGATGGACTCGCTGTAGATCGTGCGCTGGTGCTGGTCCGGCGCGAGGATCATGATGACGTCGGCCCACTCGGTGGCCTCGGCGACGGTCTTGACCGGGAAGCCTGCCTCCTCGGCCTTGGCTGCCGACTTCGAGCCCTCCTTGAGGGCGATCGCGACCTCGACACCCGAGTCGCGAAGGTTCTGCGCATGGGCGTGGCCCTGCGAGCCGTAACCGACGATGGCGACCTTCTTGCCCTGGATCAGGGACAGGTCTGCATCGGCGTCGTAGAAGATCTCGGTGCTCACTTTGTGTTTCTCCTTGATTGTGGTTCGTGTAGGTAGAGGGGGGCGCATCAACCGCGCAGCACGCGTTCCGTGATGCTCTTGCCACCGCGGCCGATGGCGAGAAGACCGGACTGCGCGATCTCCTTGATGCCGAAGGGCTCGAGCGCGCGGAGCATGGCATCGACCTTGCCCTTGTCGCCGGTGACCTCGATCACGAGCGCGTCGGAGGCGTAGTCGACCACGGAAGCGCGGAAGAGGTTGACGACCTCGATCACGTTCGAGCGGGTGGCGTTGTCGGTGCGAACCTTCACGAGCATGTGCTCGCGCTGCACCGACGTGGCGAAGTCGAGCTCGACGATCTTGATCACGTTGATCAGCTTGTTGAGCTGCTTGGTGACCTGCTCGAGCGGGAGCTCATCGACATCGACGACGACGGTGATCCGGGAGATGCCAGGCACCTCCGTCACGCCGACGGCGAGGGAATCGATGTTAAAGCCGCGGCGGGCGAAGAGGCCGGCCACACGGGTCAGAAGGCCGGGGGTGTTCTCCACCAGCAGGCTCAGCACATGGGTCGACATGGATCAGTCCTCCTCGTCGAATGCGGGCGCGTGCTCGCGGGCGTACTGGACGTAGCTGTTGCTGACTCCCTGCGGCACCATCGGCCACACCATGGAATCGGCACTCACCACGAAGTCGATCACCACAGGCCGATCGTTCGTCTCGAGTGCGAGCTTGATGGCGGCGTCGACCTCTTCCTCCTTCTCCACACGGATCGCGAGGCAGCCGTAGGCTTCGGCGAGCTTCACGAAGTCGGGGATGCGGATCGTTCCGTGACCGGTGTTGAGATCGGTGTTCGAGTGACGTCCGTCGTAGAACAGCGTCTGCCACTGGCGCACCATGCCCAGCGAGGAATTGTTGATGATCGCGACCTTGATCGGGATGTTGTTGATCGTGCAGGTCGCGAGCTCCTGATTGGTCATCTGGAAGCAGCCGTCGCCGTCGATCGCCCAGACCGGACGATCGGGCTCGGCGACCTTGGCACCCATGGCCGCCGGCACCGAGTAGCCCATCGTTCCGGCACCGCCGGAGTTCAGCCAGGCGTTCGGACGCTCGTACTTGATGAACTGCGCAGCCCACATCTGGTGCTGGCCGACTCCGGAGGCGAAGATGCCCTCCGGCCCGGTGAGCTCGCCGATGCGCTGGATCACGTGCTGAGGAGCGAGCAGACCGTCGGTCGTCGGCGCGAATCCCAGCGGGAACTCGGTACGCAGACCGTCGAGGTACGACCACCACTCCTCGATGTCGGGCTTCGTGTCGGCCGTCGCGCCACGGAACGCCGCGTCGAGGTCGGTGAGCACGTCGCGCACATCGCCGACGATCGGCACGTCGGCCGTGCGGATCTTGGAGATCTCCGCCGGGTCGATGTCGACGTGGACGACCTTCGCGTTGGGTGCGAACAGCGCCGCCTTACCCGTGACACGGTCGTCGAACCGCGCACCGAGCGAGACGAGGAGATCGGCCTCCTGCAGAGCGAGCACAGCGGGAACCGTGCCGTGCATGCCGGGCATGCCGAGGTGCTGCGGGTGCGAGTCCGGGAAAGCACCACGGGCCATCAGCGTCGTGACGACCGGGGCGCCGGTGGACTCGGCGAGTTCGAGGAGTTCTGCAGACGCCTTGCCGCGGATCACGCCGCCGCCCACGTACAGCACCGGCTTCTTGGCTTCGGCGAGAAGGGCCGCCGCGGCCTGGATCTGCTTCCCGTGCGCCTTGGTCACAGGACGGTAGCCGGGCAGGTCGATCTTGGGCGGCCACACGAAGGGCGCGGTCGCCTGCTGCGCGTCCTTGGTGATGTCGACCAGCACCGGACCGGGGCGCCCGGTGCCGGCGATCTCGTACGCCGCAGCGATCGCGCCCGGGATCTCCGCCGCGTCCTTCACGAGGAAGGAGTGCTTGGTGATCGGCATCGTGATGCCCACGATGTCGGCCTCCTGGAACGCATCCGTCCCCATGAGGGTCGAGAACACCTGACCGGTGATCGCGAGCATCGGCACCGAATCCATGTAGGCGTCGGCGATCGCGGTCACGAGGTTGGTCGCGCCGGGACCGGAGGTCGCGATGCACACGCCCACCTTGCCGGATGCGGACGCGTACCCCTCGGCCGCGTGCCCGGCTCCCTGCTCGTGACGAACCAGGATGTGACGGAGCTCGGAAGCGTCCATCAGCGGGTCGTAGACGGGGAGGATAGCCCCGCCAGGAAGCCCGAACACGTCGGTGACACCGAGCAGCTCGAGCGAGCGGACCACGGCCTCAGCGCCCGTGATCTCCGGTGCGGCAGGTTGACGGGCGGGCGGCCTCGGCACGGCCGGGGCGGAATCAGCAGTCATGACTTTCCTTCTGATGATCTGTGGAGGACGCCGGATGTCCGATCGGCTGGGTTCCTGAGCCTGTCGATGGATCAGCCGGTGGTCGCTCCCTCGGCGGCGGACCGCACGAGGCGCGAGTACTTGGCAAGAACGCCTCGGGTGTAGCGCGGGGGAAGCGGCTCCCAGCCAGAGCGGCGGGAGGCGAGCTCTGCCTCGTCGACGAGTAGATCGAGAGAGCGAGCTGCGATATCGACCCGTATCAGATCACCATCGCGCACGAAGGCGATAGGACCTGCGTCCACCGCTTCGGGTGCTATGTGGCCGATGCACAGGCCGGTTGTGCCGCCTGAGAATCGTCCGTCCGTCAAGAGTAGTACATCTTTTCCGAGTCCAGCGCCCTTGATGGCCGCGGTGATCGCGAGCATCTCCCGCATGCCCGGTCCACCCTTGGGTCCCTCGTAGCGGATCACGATCACCGTGCCGGGTTCGATCTCGCCCTCGGCCACGGCATCCATGGCCGCGCGCTCGCGCTCGAACACGCGGGCCGGTCCCTCGAACACCGCCGCGTCGAAACCCGCCGTCTTGACGACGGCACCCTCCGGGGCGAGCGAGCCGTGCAGGATCGTGAGCCCGCCCGTGGCGTGGATCGGGTTGTCGAACGTGTGGATGACCTCGCCGTCGATCGGCTGCGGGTCGAGGTCCGCGAGGTTCTCGGCGAGCGTCTTGCCGGTGACCGTGAGCGCGTCGCCGTGCAGGAGGCCCTCGTCGAGCATGGCCTTCATGATCACGGGGATGCCGCCGTGGCGGTCGACGTCGTTCATGACGTACTTGCCGAACGGCTTCATGTCGGCCACGTGCGGGACCTTGTCGCCGATGCGGTTGAAGTCGTGAAGACTCAGCTCGACCTCGGCCTCTCGCGCGATGGCGAGGAGGTGGAGGACGACGTTGGTCGAGCCGCCGAGGGCCATCGCGAGGGCGATCGCGTTCTCGAACGCCTCCTTGGTGAGGATGTCGCGCGTCGTGATGCCCTGACGGAGCAGGTTGACGACGGCCTCGCCCGACCGATGCGCGAAGTAGTCGCGACGGCGGTCGGCAGCGGGCGGCGCGGCGGAGCCCGGCAGGCTGAGCCCGAGTGCCTCGGCGACGGAGGCCATGGTGTTGGCGGTGTACATGCCGCCGCATGCCCCCTCACCGGGAGCGATGGCGCACTCGATGCGCTTGAGGTCTTCCTCGCTCATCAGGCCGGCACGGCAGGCGCCGACCGCCTCGAACGAGTCGATGATCGTGACGTCCTTCTCGGTGCCGTCGGAGAGCTTGACCCAGCCCGGCGCGATCGACCCGGCGTAGAGGAAGACACTCGACAGGTCGAGGCGGGCGCTGGCCATGAGCATGCCGGGGATCGACTTGTCGCAGCCGGCGAGCAGGACGGAGCCGTCCAGGCGCTCGGCCATCATCACGGTCTCGACCGAGTCGGCGATGACCTCGCGGGAGACGAGTGAGAAGTGCATCCCCTCGTGGCCCATCGAGATGCCGTCCGAGACGGAGATGGTTCCGAACTGCAGCGGGTACCCGCCGCCGGAGTGCACGCCCTCCTTCGCCCCCTGAGCAAGACGGTCGAGGCTCAGGTTGCAGGGAGTGATCTCGTTCCAGCTGGACGCGATGCCGATCTGCGGCTTGTCCCAGTCGGCGTCGCCCATGCCGACGGCACGGAGCATACCGCGGGAGGTCGTGGCCTCGATGCCGTCGGTGACGACGCGGCTGCGGGGCTTGATGTCGATGGGCGCGCTGCTGGAGGGATCATGCGAGGACATGACGGAAGTCTATTGCCGCCGAGAGGCACGTTCGTCCGCCAACGCCTCCAGAAGCTCGGCGATCTGTTGTGGAGAGTCCACACGAAGGGTCGCGGCGCTCTCCCCCGGCCCGACCCGGACGCCGAGGTCGCCGGGCTGCAGCACACGCATCGCATCCTCGTCCGTCACATCGTCGCCGGCGAAGAGGATCCCGGTGGCGTCGAACCTCTCGCGGAGAGCGGCCATCGCCGCGTCCTTGCCCTCCGTTCGCGACGAGAACTCGAGCACCCTGTGGCCCGAACGCCGTCTCCAGTGCGGGAACCGCTCCGCGACGAGGGCATCGATCTCGGCGAAGACGCGCTCCTCGGTCTCGCGGTCGGCACGACGGGTGTGCACGCCCATGCCGAAGGTCTTGGGCTCGAACTCGGCGCCTTCATATCGGTCGATGATCGGCTTCGCCGCCGCCCACAGCTCCTCACGAGCACCATCGTCCGTCGGCTCGCCGGGAGCATCGGCGTCGCCCTCCCCCGGGAACCAGTACTGGGCGCCGTGCGATCCGGCCAAGGCGATCGCGGAGTCGTCGGTGTGCTCCGTGATGACACGGAGGTCATGCATGCTGCGTCCGGAGACGTAGGCGACGACAGTGTCCGGAAGAGCGGCGAGGCGGTCGACCTGGACGGCGACTTCGGGAAGGGCTCTGGCGGCCATCGGATCCGGGACCAGCGGCGATGCCGTGCCGTCGAAGTCGAGCGCGACCACAAGCCGTGCAGTGCCGGCCAGAGCGCTCAGGTCGTCATCGGCTGTTCCAGGGGTCCAAGGGCGCGTCACGGATTCTCCAATCGAAGGGGGCTCTCCCAGTATCGCGGGCCGTGCGCGGGCTCAGCGACCGCGCACCTCCGCCAACGCGGCGAGGAACGACGACGACCACGCGGTCACGTCGTTGTCGAGCACCCGGCGCCGGAGCGAGCGCATGCGACGCGACTGCTCGCCCGCCGGCATGTCCACGGCGGTCATGATCGCGTCCTTGAGACCTTCGATGTCGTGCGGGTTGACGCGCACGGCCTGGCGCAGCTCGTCCGCCGCTCCCGTGAACTCGCTCAGCACGAGCACGCCGCGATTGTCGGCCCTGGTGGCGACGTACTCCTTGGCCACGAGGTTCATACCGTCGCGGAGCGCGGTCACGAGCATGACATCCGCCGCCAGGTAGAGCGCGACCATCTCCTCGCGCGGATACCCCTGGTGCAGGTACCGGATGGCGGAGTGCCCCATGGTGTCGTTGTCGCCGTTGATGCGGCTCACGGCGAGCTCGATCTCGTCCCGCAGGTGCACGTAGGCATCGACCCGCTCGCGGCTGGGACTCGCGACCTGCACCAGTGTCACGTCCTCGACGTTCAGTCGCCCGTCCTCGAGCAGTTCGCCATAGGCCTTGATGCGGTGCCGGATGCCCTTCGTGTAGTCGAGTCTGTCGACGCCGAGCAGGATGCGCTTGGGGTTGCCGAGGCTGGCTCTGATCTCGGCGGCTCTGGCCTGGATGTCCTCCCTGGCCGCGAGCTCGAGGTAGGGCTCGGTGTCGATGGAGATCGGGAAGGCTCTCGCCACCGCCGTCCTGGTCTGCTCGCCCTCCGGCACCGCGACGTGCGAGCCCTTGACCTCGTAGCGCAAGCGGCGGCGTACGGCGGTCAGGAAGTAGGTGGCGTCCTGCGCGCGCTGGAAGCCGATGACGTCGGCGCCGAGGAGTCCGCGCAGCACCTGGTCGCGCCAGGGCAGCTGCGCGTACAGACCGTGAGCGGGGAACGGGATGTGGTGGAAGTAGCCGATGGTGACGTCGGGCCGCAGTTCCCGCACCATCTGCGGCACGAGCTGGAGCTGGTAGTCGTGCACCCACACGGTGCCGTCCTTCGCGACCGCGGCGGCAGCAGCCTCGGCGAAGCGGCGGTTCACCGTCACGTATGCCTCCCACCATTCCCGGTGGTACTGCGGCGGCGCGATCACATCGTGATAGAGCGGCCAGATGGTGTCGTTCGCGAAGCCTTCGTAGTACTCGGCGACCTCCTGAGCGCTGAGCGTCACCGGTATCAGGTCGATGCCGTCGGCCGCGAACGGCTCCAGCTCGACGTCGGCCTGGCCGGGCCAGCCCACCCAGGCCCCGTGCACACTGCGCATCATCGGCTCGAGCGCGGCGACGAGACCACCGGGAGACGTGCGCCAGGTCTCCTCACCTCCGGGACCCACCACCCGATCGACGGGCAGGCGGTTGGCGACGACGACGAAATCTGCTGCGGCCACGAGGGCTCCTCCCGGGGTTTCCCCCAGGCTATCGAGGAACGTCGATCTCCGCGGATCGCGCGTCAGGGGTTGACGCGGGCCTCGCGTCCCCTCTACCGCTGAGGAACCAGTTCGCCACACCCGCGATGAAGGCGATCAGTGCCGCGATCATCGGCAGCAACAGCGCAGCGGGCGTGCCGACGTTCTCGGCGATCTCACCCGCGAAGGCGGCTCCGATGGACTGCCCGACGACGACGCCGGAGCCGAGCATCGTCATGACGGTGGCGGAGCGTCCCCGGGGACTGCGGGCCGCACCGAAACTGTACTGCGTGACGAGAGTGGGACCGATGCCGATGCCCATGATCGCGAGCGCCAGCATCATGGTGCCGGGGGTGTCGACGAATCCGAGCAGCAGCGTGCCCGCCAGCAGGATCCCGGAGAACACGAGCCACCGCGCGCGCATCGAGAATCGCGGGGGAAGCCATGCGACACCGAGTGCGAGGATGGCGGACCCCACGCCCATGACACCGTAGAGGAGGCCGGCCTGCTCCGGCGCCCCGCGGTCGGCCATGAACGACGTCAGCGAGGTGAGCATCGTGCCGAAGAAGATGCCGACGCCGAGGATGCCGACCACCACGATCAGCAGCTGGGGCCGGAACAGCTCGGAGACGGCCGAAGGCGCCTTCCCGTCGGCGTCGCGATCCTGCGAGACGTGTCGACCGCTGGGATGCAGCGCGAAGGCACCCACGAAGACCACGGTGAGGACGGCCGCACCGACCAGCGGAGCCCACGGCGCGATCGCCGACGCCAGGATCCCGACCAGGAACGGCCCGAACACGAACACCGTCTCGTCCGCCGCCGACTCGTAGGCCATCGTGCCCGACACCGTCTTCGCACGGCGGGACTCCGCCATTCGTTCGCTGATGATCGTGACGAGCCGCGACCGTGAGAGCGGAGCGACCTGCGGGGCGCTCGCCCCGATGCCGACGGCGGCGAGCAGCACGAATCCGTCCGGCGCCGTTCCGTAGACGACCACGGTGAACAGCAGAAGCATGGCCGCGTTCGCGACAGCGAGCACCATCAGCACGACCCGCTGCCCGAAGCGATCGGCTGCTGCCCCGAGCAGAGGCCCGAAGCATGCGGTGCCGAGACCCACGGCCGCAGAGGTGAGACCTCCGAGCGAGAGGGAGCCCCGCGCGGAGACGACGACCGTTAGCACGCCGACGACCATCATCGCGAACGGCAGCCGGGCGATGAAGGCGATGAGGAAGTAGGGAAGGCCGGCGAGACGGAGAAGGGTCGGCTCGGCGATTTGCTGCGATGCTGTTGCGCGTGTCATGGCTCTCGCGCGTCGAAGACGCGATGTCGGGTGCCGCCGCTGTCCGCCGGAATGCCGACGGCCGGTAGATACACGGTTGTGCGGCCGCGGGCGAGCCGCGACCAGGCCATGATAGCGGGTGCGCCCGAGTGCCGTCCGTCAGCTCGTTCCCTGCCGGATCCACCGGGGGCTTGTCAAGGCTCCATGCGACCAAGGGTGCGGGAAGGTAGCGTGGGGGAATGCGCTACCTCTTCAGCACCGGACTTGTCGCTGCGATCTCCGCCGGAGTCTCCCTGCTGCGCGGCACCCGCGAGCAGCCCGTCACCTGGCGTGCCGTGCTGTCCTGGGTGAGCTGGGGCATCACGATGGCCCTCGCCGTCGGCGCCGTGATCGACATGAACCGCGAACGTCGCGGTGTGCTGGTGGACGCCGACTCCCCGCAGTCGGTCAAGAAGGCGAAGAAGGCCCAGCGACTGCAGTTCCGCTCGCAGAAGGCCCTCGCCGACACGCAGGACCACGCTAAAGACTCACGTCCCTGATCGGCCGCTGGCCGGGACCGTCGTCATCGGGTGAGGATGAGCGCCTCTCCCTGACCGCCGCCGCCGCACAGTCCGACCGCCGCGGTCCCCGCGCCCCGACGTGCCAGCTCGTGCGCGAGGTGCACGACGAGCCTGTTGCCTGAGGCTCCGATGGGGTGACCGATCGCGATGCCGCCACCATGGATGTTCACGATGCTCTCGTCGATGCCCAGCTCGTCCTGAGAACGTGCGACGACGGCGCCGAAGGCCTCGTTGATCTCGACCAGATCGAGATCGGACGGCGAGATGCCCTGTTTGGCGCACGCACGCTCGATCGCCCGCGCCGGTTGCGCCTGCAGCGAGTTGTCCGGTCCTGCCGTCTGCCCGCTCGCACCGACGGTCGCCAGCACGGGCCAGCCCTTCACCGTCGCGACGCCGCGGGTCGTCAGCACGACCGCGGAGGCACCGTCGGAGATCGGCGATGAGTTACCGGCGGTGATCGAGCCGCCTTCCGCGAACGCCGCTCTGAGTCCCGAAAGCGTCTGCACGGTCGTGTCGGGTCGTACGCCCTCGTCCTTCGTCACGCGCACGGGCTCACCCCGTCGTTGAGGAACGTCCACGGCGACGATCTCCGCGTCGAACACTCCCGACTCCTGCGCTGCCGTCGCGCGCTGGTGGGAGAGAGCCGCGACCTGGTCCTGCGCCGCCCTGGTGAGTCCGAAACGCGCGTTGTGCCGTTCCGTCGATGCTCCCATGCTCTCCTGGTCGTACGCGTCGGTGAGCCCGTCGTATGCCATGTGGTCGAGCACCTCGACGCTTCCGTATGTCCAGCCGTCGCGGGAACCCATCAGCAGGTGCGGGGCGCGCGTCATGGATTCCATGCCCGCGGCG
>NZ_QOAY01000112.1:15256-16304 GCF_003314775.1 Microbacterium sp. H6
CGACCACTTCGGCATCACCCGTGCGGATCATGCGTGCGGCGTCGATGATCGCCGTCAGCCCCGACAGACAGACCTTGTTCACCGAGTGCGCCGGCACGTCCCATCCGATGCCCGCGCCGATCGCCGCCTGCCGCGCCGCGTTCTGTCCCGACCCGGCCGCGAGCACCTGACCGACGACGACGGCATCGACATCGTCGGGATCGATCGTGGCCTGTTCGAGCGCGCCGCGGATCGCCAGTGATCCGAGCTGAGGCGCTGTGAACGCGGAGAGCTGCCCCTTGAGACGTCCCTGTGGGGTGCGAGCAGCGGCGACGATGACGACGTCGTTCTCAGTCATGGTGCGTGGTCCTTCCGTTGTGCAGTGCGCGGGAGACGATGAGGGGTGGCTCCGTCGCGGCGACGACGTCATCGACCGTGACGTCCGGCGCGGTCTCGACGAGCACGAGTCCCTCCGATGTCACGTCGATCACGGCGAGGTCGGTGATGATCCGGTCGACGACGCCTCGACCCGTCAACGGCAGGGAGCACTCCTCGACGATCTTCGCGGAGCCGTCTTTCGCGACATGCTCCATGAGCACGATGACCCGGCCGGCGCCGTGGACCAGATCCATGGCACCGCCAGGGCCCTTGACCATCTTGCCGGGGATCATCCAGTTCGCGAGGTCTCCCGCTGACGAGACCTGCATCGCCCCGAGGATCGCGGCATCGATCTTGCCGCCTCGGATCATGCCGAAACTGGTCGCCGAGTCGAAGAAAGCCGCCCCGGGGAGAGCGGTCACCGTCTCCTTTCCCGCATTGATCAGGTCGGGATCGACCGCGTCCTCCCGCGGATAGGGGCCGACGCCGAGGATGCCGTTCTCCGACTGCAGGACCACGGTGACACCGGGCGGCACGTGATTGGGCACCAGAGTGGGGAGACCGATGCCGAGGTTCACGTAGGCGCCGTCCTGCAGCTCGGCCGCAGCGCGGGCGGCCATCTGCTCGCGGGTCAGTGCCATGTCAGGCTCCTTCCACGGCGACGGTGCGCCGTTCGATGCGCTTGGGGATG
>NZ_QOAY01000112.1:16330-16974 GCF_003314775.1 Microbacterium sp. H6
GTGCCGACCTCGACGACGCGGTGCACGAAGACGCCGGGAAGGTGGATGCCATCGGGGTCGAGCTCCCCCGGTTCCACCAGCTGTTCGACCTGAGCGATGCAGACCCGTCCCGCCATGGCTGCGAGCGGGTTGAAGTTGCGCGCAGCCTTGTTGAACACGAGGTTGCCGTGTCGGTCGCCGCGGGCGGCGTGCACGAGCGCGAAGTCGGTGGTGATCGCCTCCTCGAGGACGAACTCACGCGGGGCCCCGTCGACCTCGAAGGTGCGCACGTCTTTGGCGGCCGAGGCGACGGCGATCGTGCCGTCGGGGTTGTATCTGCGCGGCAGTCCCCCCTCTGCCACCTGTGTGCCGACCCCGGTCTGGGTGTAGAAGGCGGCGATCCCCGACCCGCCTGCGCGGAGCTTCTCGGCGAGGGTTCCCTGCGGTGTGAGTTCGAGCTCCAGTTCCCCGCTCAAGAACTGACGCTCGAACTCCTTGTTCTCGCCCACATAAGACGAGGTCATCTTGCGGATCCGCCGCGCGCCCAACAGCACACCCAGACCCCAGTCGTCGACCCCGCAGTTGTTGCTCACGACGCTCAGGCCCGTGGTGCCCTGTGCGAGGAGCGCCTCGATGAGTGCGATCGGGTTACCGGAGAGACCGAA
>NZ_QOAY01000112.1:17048-23069 GCF_003314775.1 Microbacterium sp. H6
CGGCGACAGCTGCCTCGGCAGACTCCCAGTGCTTGTCGATCACGTCGGCTCCTTCGATCCCGTGCTCTCCCCAGCATCCGTCCAGAGCACCCGCCCGGAGAAGCAGGATCTTGTGATGTGGCAGAACCTAGAGGTAGCGTCCACATCATGGAACCTCTTGCAGCCGTGCCCGGCGCTCAGGCCATCGCCAGAGCCGCCCGCCTGCTGCGTCTGGTGACGGCCGCCGGCGCCGAGGGCGCCTCGCTGCAGGAGCTGGCGCGCGGCGCAGACCTCTCGCGCTCCACAGCGCACCGCCTGCTGAGTGCTCTCCGCGCCGAGGGCCTGGTCGACCGTGATGGCGAGAGCACCCGGTGGATGCCCGGTCCTGATCTCTTCCTGATGGGATCCGTCGCGGCCGCTCGGTACGACGTGACTGCTCTCGCCCGCGACGTGGTCCGCTCACTCGCCGTCAAGACCGAGGAGAGCGCGTTCCTCTCCGTACGTCGAGCGGACGAGACGGTCTGCCTCCTCCGCGAGGAAGGCTCGTTCCCCATCCGTTCCTTCGTGCTGAGCGAGGGCGTCCGCTTCCCTTTGGGCGTCGCGAGCGCGGGCCTCGCCATTCTCGCCTTCCTTCCGGACCACGATGTGGATGGCTACCTCGAGCGTCACCCGGACCTCGAGAGCGCGTGGGGACGTGCCCACGGCATGCGCCCCCTTCGCGCGCGCCTCGCGGAGACCAAGGAACGGGGATACGCGGTGAACCCCGGATTGATCGTCGAAGGCAGCTGGGGACTCGGCGCCGCCGTGTTCGATCGCTCGGGGCGCCCCGAATGGGCATTGAGCCTCACCGGTGTGGAGTTCCGCTTCGGCCCTGACCGGATGGCCGAGCTCGGCCGCACCCTCCTGGCACACGCACATCAACTCTCCGCGCGCATCGCCACCGCCCGACGCTGACCGTTATTCATACCAGTGGGTATATACTTGCTGGTATGAATCGCACGGACGTCATCCCCTCCCTGGTGCTCTCGGCGTACGCGCTCGGCCGTATCGCCGCGCAGGACGCCGGAAACGACGCGCCAGCGGCGCAGTGGCGTGTGCTGAGCCTGCTCGAGCAGGCAGGCTCCCGGCGCGTCGGCGAACTGGCTGCCGCCGCACGGACGACCCAACCCGGAATGACGCGTCTCCTCGGCGGCCTGGAGCGAGAAGGACTCATCCTCCGCTCCCCCGACCCGGACGATTCCCGCGCGACCGTCGTCGACATCACCGCGCAGGGGACCTCGGCGCTCGCCGCCTGGCGAGCCGAGTTCCGCGACACTCTCGCTCCACGCTTCGCCGCTCTGGACGACGAGGAGTGGGCCGCCCTCACACGTGCGGCGGAGATCCTCGCCGCGCATACCGCCACTGATCGAACAGGAGAACCTCGGTGAACACCGCCGCCACCCCCTCGGTGTGGAAACAACCGGCCCAGGTCTGGGCCGTCGCATTCGCGTGCGTCGTCGCCTTCATGGGCATCGGACTCGTCGACCCGATCCTGCCCGCGATCGCCGAATCGCTGCAGGCCTCTCCCGTCGAGACCGAGCTGCTCTTCACCAGCTATCTCCTCGTGACAGGTCTCGCGATGCTCGTGACCAGCTGGATCTCCAGCCGCATCGGGGCCAAGGCGACGCTGCTCATCGGACTCGCGCTGATCGTGGTGTTCGCACTGCTCTGCGCACTGAGCGGCAGCGTCGACGCCGTCATCGGCTTCCGTGCTGGGTGGGGCCTGGGTAACGCGCTCTTCATCTCGACGGCCCTCGCCACGATCGTCGGTGCCGCGTCAGGCGGCAGCAGCGCGGCCATCGTCCTCTATGAGGCCGCCCTCGGCCTGGGCATCGCCGTCGGTCCGCTCCTCGGTGGCCTCCTCGGCGAGCAGAGCTGGCGTGGACCGTTCTTCGGAGTGGTCGCGCTGATGGCGATCGCCTTCGTCGCCGTGCTGGTGCTGCTGCGCGGTCCGGGCGAGAAGCGCGAGCCCGTCAAATTCTCCGCACCGTTCAGCGCCTTGCGCCGCCCGGCACTCGCGGTGCTCGCGGTCACGGCCCTGTTCTACAACATCGGCTTCTTCGTCCTCCTGGCCTTCTCCCCGTTCCCGCTGGGCTTCGGCGCGATGGGCATCGGCTTCACCTTCTTCGGCTGGGGAGTCGCACTCGCGGTCACCAGCGTCTGGGTCGCACCTCTCCTCATGCGCCGCATGCCCAGGACGCGCATCATCCTGGTCGTCCTCCCCCTGTTGGCGGTCGATCTGATCGCTGCCGGGCTCGTGGTGGAGAATACCGCGGCGCTGGTCACCTGCATCGTGGTGGGCGGGCTTCTGCTCGGCGTGATGAACACCGTGCTCACCGAAGCGGTGATGGAGGCGACCGATCTGCCGCGCTCCGTCGCTTCGTCGGCGTACTCCGCCGTCCGGTTCCTCGGAGGCGCCATGGCTCCCCCGATCGCCGCCCTCCTGTGGCACGCGTTCAACGCAACGGTTCCCTATCTGTTCGCCGCGGCCTCCGTCCTGCTGGCCGCGCTCACCGTCTTCCTGGGTCGGCGGGTACTCGCCCACATCGACGACGAGCCCGACGACACGGTGACGGAGGATGCGGCGGCCATCCTGGTGGGAGACGCCGGCTGATCCGGACTCCTGGCGTCGGAGTGGTCACCGAAGACCGCTCCGACGCCAGGGCACGAGCGTTGGATATCGTGGATCGATGACCGAGACCCCCGCACTCCCCGAACGCAGCAGGCAGGTGCACCGGCAGCTCCTGGAGGCAGGCGTCGATGTCCGGATCCGGGTGCTCCCCGAGTCTGCACGAACCGCAGCCGAAGCAGCCGCCGCGATCGGCTGTGAGATCGCGGCGATCGCCAACAGCCTGGTCTTCGTCGCGGACGATGTGCCGGTGCTGGTCATGACCAGCGGCGGGCACCGGGTGGACCTCGACGCGCTGAAGGCGAGCATCGACGCGGAGGAGGTAACGATGGCTCCGCCCGCCCTGGTCCGCTCGGCCACCGGCCAGGTCATCGGCGGCGTCGCACCCATCGGTCACCCGACACCGCTTCGCACCTACATCGATGAGGCGTTGCGGGCCCACGACGAGCTGTGGGCGGCGGCAGGCCATCCCCACACGGTCGTGCCCTTGACCTTCGACCAGCTCGCCGCCCTGACCCGGGGAACAGTGATCTCCGTCGCGTGACCTCTATCGCGTGATCTCCGTCGCGTGAGTTCCGCCCCCTCACCTCACGCAGGGGCCGGGCCCGCATCCGGACACGCTGCGGTTCGCCCTGAGAGCCGGGTCGCGAAGCGCATGCTCCACGACCCGGCTCTCTCGACGATCAGCTGTGTGCTGCCCGCTTCCGAGCACGAACGGCTCCGAGCAGGGTGAGGGCGATTCCGAGCAGGAGCGCCGATCCTCCGGCCCACAGCAGCCCACCGGGGGCATCGGCGCCCGTGGTCGCCAGCGACGATCCGCCCGTGAGGGGCAGCTCCTTCGGCGGAGAGACCACGGGCGGCGGTGTCGTCGGCGGAGTCGTCGGCGGTGTCGTCGGCGGAATGACCGGCGGCGTCGCGGTCGCGGTGTTGGTGAGGGTCACCGAGAGAGTCGCACCGGCGCCGACCGTGATCTGCGTTCCACCGTCGGGACGTACCTGCACACCTGTGCCCGAGAACGCGGGTGTTCCCCAGTCGATGCCTTCGATCGCGGGCGGGGTGAGCTCGACGAGGGTGACCACGGTGCCGGCGGGCAGCGTGATCAGCGGCGAGGTGGCGCCGGCGGTGATGGCGACCGTACGCTCGACGACCGGATCGCCGTAGCTGTATCGCACCGTGTACACGGAGTCGGCGGGCACAGTCGGCGCGCCGGAGCCGGACATCGCCTTGGTCACGGTGAATGCCCCGGTGGCGTCGCCGTCGCCGGTTCCCCCGCCCGTGACGTTCCACACTTCCTTGTCCTCGAGCTTGATCCCGTTCACGTCGGCGGTGTTGGCGAAGGTCGCCCCGTCCACATGGGTGCTCGGCACGGTGAAGTACTTGACGAAGTAGATCCGGGTCGGGTCGATCGGACCGGGGATCTCGAGGTGGAATGCCGTGCCCTCAGCGTTCCACGACCCCGTCCAGTCCGTGATCGTCTGCGAGTCCTGATCCTGCATGGTGGCGCTGCGCACAGCGAGCTGGCCGTCCTCGTTGTGGTGCTCGGCGAGCCCGTCACCGGCGCCGACGAGGGTGTCATCGATCACGATCGACTCCGCTCCGGCGAACCTCGCTCCCGGGAGGGCCAGTTCCCACGCGATCCTGCCGTCGTCCGTCTGCCAGGACCACTTCTGCGGTTCGGTGGGCAGCGGTGCGGAGGGTCCGATCCCCCCGCCGGGGAGCTCGACCGGTGTGATCGTGCCGTCGACGGTGAACTCGACGGTCGACTGCGTCGTCTGCTCATCCGCAGAGGCGACGAACCACAGCGAACCCGTGACGCCGGTTCGGCCGTTCACGTAGTCGGTGAGGGTGCACGTCACGACGGGAGCCGCATCCGTGCTCACCGTGCACTGGGCGATCGCCACGCTCGGGTCCTCAGCCGATGGCACGGAGAAGGAGGTGCCCGCGCGGGCGAACTCCTTCGGGAGTGTGAACCCGAACGTCTGGCCTCCTGTCGCTCCGTCCGGCACCGCCCAGTCGGCATCGACACGCACCTGATCCCACTGCGAGACGCCTCCACCGCCGTTGACGGTCGTCACGGTGATCGACGCAGGATCGATGGCCGCGGGATAGTCGTACTCCGCTGCCGAAGCGCTCCCGGCGCCGGCAAGAGTGATCACGGCGGTGAGCGCCGCGGCGGCCGCAGCGATCATCGCGGTTGTCTTTCGGCGCACGACGGCGCCGCCATTTCTTTCGTACAAGATCTTCCCCAGTTCTTGATGAAGCCCGCGGCTCGGTGCTGACGCTGTGGAACGGCAGTACGGAGGCGCAAGGCATGTGTCCCCATATGAGAGACGACGGGGTGCGCGATCTATTACGCGATTCTCGAACTCTTCTGAGCAGGAGGCGATCGGAGTCGTGCTCGACGAGGCGTGGGAAGGTGCTCAGGAAGCAGAAAAGCCTCGGTAGATGGCGAGATCTACTGAGGCTGTTCCGTGCACCCCCTGGGACTTGAACCCAGAACCCACTGATTAAGAGTCAGTTGCTCTGCCGATTGAGCTAGAGGTGCGTGGCCCGGGATAACCCCGACCGAGGAATTACATTACCAGCCGACCGGGTCCATGTGAAATCGGCGTCGGCACCCGGGCGCGCCGCGACGATGAGAGACCGCAGACATGGTCTTTCGGCCCTCGGGCGCCGCGGAGTCGACGACTATTCTTAGACCGTGAACACCTCTCCCCACGCCGATGCCCTGCGTCACGACCTCGAACTCGCGCTCCGCCTGGCTGACGCCGCGGACGCCCAGTCCCTCCCGCGTTTCGACGCATCGGATCTCGAGATCTCGACCAAGGCCGACAACTCGCATGTGACGGATGCCGACCTCGCCACGGAACGCGCGATCCGCAGCATCCTCGAGCAGGAGCGGCCCGAGGACGGCATCTTCGGCGAGGAGTTCGGCGCCCAGGGCAGCACTCAGCGCCAGTGGATCATCGACCCGATCGACGGAACCGCCAACTTCCTCCGCGGGGTCCCGCTGTGGGGGACGATGATCGCCCTCGCGGTGGACGGCGTGCCCCAGGTCGGTGTGGTCAGCATGCCGGCGCTCGGTCGACGCTGGTGGGCGTCGACCGGTGGTGGCGCCTGGACGGACGGCGAGAACGGACCGCGCCGGATCCAGGCGTCCTCGGTCTCCTCCCTCGACGACGCGAGCGTGAGCTTCCAGAGCATCGCGCAGTGGTCGGATGCCGGGCGCCTCGACACGCTCCTCGCGGTCGCCGCACGGGTCTGGAGGGACAGAGCGTACGGTGACGTGTACTCGTACATGCTCCTTGCGGAGGGCCGCATCGACATGGTGGCCGAGTTCGGCGTCAAAGAGTACGACATCGCTGCTGCCGTCC
>NZ_QOAY01000112.1:23096-29688 GCF_003314775.1 Microbacterium sp. H6
TCGTCCGAGAGGCCGGCGGCCGGATGACGGCGATCGACGGCGCGGAGACGATCAGCGCGCGCTCGACACTCGCAACCAACGGGACTCTGCACGAGGAGTTCCTGAGCTTGACGCAGAGCTGATCGGCCTGCTGCAGCCCGACCGGAACGACGAGGCCTCGCGATGAATCCCCGCATCATGTCCGCCGCCGCGGGCGTCCTGCTGCTCGTCGCAGCGCTCTCCGCGTGCGCGGCCCCCGAGCCAGGCCCCTCCTCGACGCCCGACGCCGGCGACACGCGCCCGTCACAGTCCCCCGCCCCGCCCTCCTCGCCGACATCGCCGGACGCCGAGGAAGAACTCACGTGCGAGTCGATGATCTCCGATGGCACCGTCACCGCGCTCGCTGATGCCGGTTGGACCGCCGAGACGAAGGAGTTCGTCGCCGGCGGCGTCGAGCTGACCGAAGGACTGCTCTGCTTCTGGGCTGACTACTCCGTCGGTTCGGATCACGGACAGCTCTACGGCTGGTCGGCGATCGACGGTGCGGACGCCGCGACGGCGCAGGCCGCTCTGCTCGCCGAGGGGTGGAAGCGAGAAGACGGCCCTGACGGCGTCTACTTCACAGAGGATGCGCAATACGCGATGGGTACCGACGAAGACGGCTACGGGATGACGTACCTGTTCGGGGACGGTTGGGTTCGGCTCGCCGACACTCGGCAGGGACTCATCCTCATCGAATGGCCGCGCTGAAGACGCTTCAGCGACCCGGCGACCCCATCGAGCTCTCGAGAACACGGCCGAACGTCCGCGAGACGGGCGGCGTCCACAGGAGCACGATGATGCCGGTAGCGACCACTGCAGTGAGCGCGGCACCCCAGTCCCAGCGGTCTCCCCCCACGAGTACCACGGTGCTGAGTGCGACGGCGAGGCCGAGGAAGATCGTGAGCATCAGGCGGGAGAGTCCGCTTCCTCGGCGGACGCCGGCGGCGACGGCCAGGATGAGCAAGCCGAACAGCGCAATCGCGGCTCCGGTGAGCGAGAAGGCGGAGGTGCTCGCATCCGGGTCGTAGCGCCCCAGGAACACGAGGATGCCGAGGGCCGTCGCCAGTAACCCGGAGCCGTAGGCGAGGACGGCGACCACCGTCGTGATCACGGTCGCGACGCCGGAAGGAACGGGATCGGACGGCGTGGGTGCATGCGTCGCCGCACCGTGGGTGGGGTTCGACGCCGGGGACAGCACGAGACGACGATGCAGCAACCGGACCACCTCGATCGCCAACACCATCGCGATCGTGATCCCGGTGAGCGCGACCGCGAGCTCCGCGCCGGGATCGACGAGCACGAAGAACTGGCGGGCGAGCGGGATCGTGAAGACCGCGACGAGCAGGACGAACATCGCACCCACGACAGCCACCTTGAAGCGGTTGAGCGGACGGGAGAGAACGGCCAGCACCCAGATGCCGACGACGGCCAGGATCACAGTGGCTCCGGTGCGCAACTGCTCCTCGTGCGCCCCGAGCCCGCGGGCGACGAACGTGTACCAGGTCAGTCCCAGCGCGACGACGACGCCTGAGGGTATCGCGAAGCTCAGCGAACGGCGGAGGAAGCCCGGCTGGTAGCGGGCAGCGTTCGGCATGAGCGCGAGGAAGAACGCGGGAATGCCGATCGTGAGGCCATCGGTGATGGAGAGCTGGCGCGGCAGGAATGGGAACTCGAGGACGAACACTCCGAAGATGATCGCGAGCAGCGTCGCGTAGACGGTCTTGTTCAGGAAAAGCATCGACACGCGCTCGATGTTCGCGATGACCTGACGTCCTTCGGCGACGACATCCGGCAGGTGCGAGAACTGCCCGTCGAGCAGCACCAGTCTCGCCACGGCCTTCGTGGCAGCTGACCCCGAGTTCATCGCGATTCCGATGTCGGCGGCTTTGATCGCGAGAGCGTCGTTGACGCCGTCGCCGGTCATCGCAACGGTGTGTCCATGGCTCTGCAGCGCGACGACCATCCGCTTCTTCTGTTCCGGTGTGACGCGGCCGAAGACCGTATGCCGGTCGAGCACATCGGCGAGCTCCGCGTCGTCGTCGGGCAGCTCCCTGGCGTCGAACCCGTCGGCCACGTCGAGACCGACTTCGCGGGCGATGGCGGCGACGGTGCGGGGATTGTCGCCCGAGATGATGCGGATGCCGACCTGTTGGCGTCCGAAGTACTCGAGGGTCTGTGCGGCATCGGGGCGAACCTGTTCCCGGAAGGTGAGCACCATGGCGGGCCGGAGTCCGCCGGGGAGCTGCTCGGAGTCGATGTCGGCCGACGAGAGCCCAGAGTCCGCGTGCCCGAGCACCAGCGTGCGCCGCCCTGTCTCCGCGAGGCCGGTCACCGTGCGCCCGAGCTCCGTGCGCGGTGACGTGGCCTCGTCGCCGAACACCATCTCCGGCGCACCCATCACCCATGTGCCGGAGACGCCGTCGAACGACACGGCGCTCCACTTCCGCGCGGACGAGAACGGAATGTATCCCGAGACCGAGAGCGGTGACGCGACCGGATAGGCCGCTCGCATCGACCGCGCTGTCGCGTTGGCGTCGGGAGCCGCCGCATACCAGGCCAAGGCAGCCGCCGCGTCGTCGGTCAGCTCCGTCGCGGCATCGTCGAGAGAATGCACCGCGTCGAAGCCGATCTCCCCCACGGTGAGCGTGCCCGTCTTGTCGAGGCAGACGACATCGACGCGCGCGAGACCCTCCACCGCCGGCAGCTCGTTCACGAGCACCTGCCTGCGAGCCAGTCTCGACGCGCCGACAGCGAAGGCGATGCTCGTCATGAGCACGAGGCCGAGCGGGATCATCGCCGTCAGGGAGGCGATCGTGTTGACGACGGCCTGCACCCAGGCATCGGTCGAGAACACCCTTGAATACCCACCGAGGACGAGGATCTGGGCGTTCAGTACCAGCAGGCCGACAGGGCCGATGATCCAACTCACCCATTTCAAGACCCGGTTGACCGACGTGCGAAGCTCGCTGGAGACCAGGGAGAATCTCTTGGCCTCTCCGGCGAAGTGATTCGCATACGAGTCAGCGCCCACCCGCGTGGCGATGGCCGTCCCCTCCCCGGCGACGACCACGGCGCCGGACAGCGCATCATCGCCGGGCTGCTTCTCCACGGGGTCCGATTCGCCGGTGAGCATCGACTCGTCGATCTGCAGGCCGCGCGAGGTGAGGACCCGCGCGTCAGCCGGGACCTGCTCGCCCGCTCTGAGTACGAGCACGTCGTCGAGCACCACCTCTCCCGGTGCGATCTCCCGCTCGTCGCCGTCGCGCAGCACCAGTGCGCGCGGAGCGTTCATCAGGGCGAGCCGATCCAGAGCCGACTTCGCGCGGAACTCCTGGATGCATCCGATGATCGCGTTCGCGAAGGCCGCGAGACCGAAGAGAGCGTCCTGCCACCTTCCGACCAGGAACAGCACGAAGAAGCAGGCGAACACGATGCCGTTGAAGAGGGTGAAGACGTTCGCGCGCACGATGCTCCACGCGCTGCGACTGGTGTCCGCGACGAACGCGTTCGTCTTGCCCGCAGCCACCCGCTCCGCGACCTCGGTTTCGGAAAGGCCGGCCGGGCGCGCAGAAGCAGTGGTGTCCACAGACCTCAATATAGACGCGAAGAGGCCCGCCTCCCCTTGTTTCCAAGGGGAGGCGGGCCTCATTCCTGTGACAGCGACCTTGTGGAGCTGGGGGGAATCGAACCCCCGTCCAACGCTGAGTCTCCACGCCTTCTCCGGGCGCAGTCTGTGAAGACGTTTTGCTCGGCTCCGACCTTTGTCACAGACACCTAAGTCGACGAGCCCAGCCTGGGAAGAGTCCCACGTGACGTCCAGACGCCATCACGCAGCAAGATTCCTAGATGACGCCAGGATCCGTATCGGAATCGCATACGGCCTGACGGACTATCGGGCTCGCTTATGCAGCGAGGGCGAAGTCGTTGCGCTTGGTTTCGGCAACTATTTTTTTGCAGAGAGCGTTTACGAGATAACTCTGCATCCTCGGCCCGCTTCTCGTGGATTCACAGGCGCTGTCGAAACCGATCAGCCCCGTGGTCCTTCTCTCGAAGGAGCCGCTGTCACACTGTGGAATTACCATCTCGGGCGGCGACCGCCCGAGCATCTCAGACTACAACGTTCTCCGCCGCTGCACCATTCCCCTGTCGCACTGAGGGCTGGCGTAGAGTCGCCCCATGAGCAGCGAAGTCACCGTCACCGTCCGCGGCGAGCACGAGGCGCGAGTGGCGCCCGAGCGCGCCACCGTCAACGTGAGCGTTCGCACCGACGGCTCCGAACGAACCGACGTCGTCGAGAGCGC
Source organism: Microbacterium sp. H6 (assembly GCF_003314775.1). Classification (NCBI taxonomy): domain Bacteria; kingdom Bacillati; phylum Actinomycetota; class Actinomycetes; order Micrococcales; family Microbacteriaceae; genus Microbacterium; species Microbacterium sp. H6. The sequence continues at coordinate 27,419 of NZ_QOAY01000112.1, forward strand.
ACTACGGCTCGCAGACCCGGTGCGCCGCAGCATCAGCGATCGATCGGATGCCGGCACCGTGGTCGACTGGTCGAGCAAGCGCATCTCCGTTCGGGCCGAACGCCCCTGGAGCAGCGAGGGCACAAGACTCGATCCCGTGTACTACGCGAGCATCGACTTCACGGCGACGTTCGCCGAGGCCTCGGAGCTCTCCCTCTGGGTCTCCGACGTGTCAGCCTGGGACGGCGTCGAGATCGGCTGGGTGGACTGGCACCTGACCCCGGAGACGCGCACGCAGGTGGAACGTGACGTCGCCGCATCGGCAGTCGGCGTGGCTGTCACCCGCGCCGAGGCCTACGCCGGGGCGCTCGGTCTGGATGAGGTCACCCCGCTGGAGATCGCTGACGTCGGTCTCATCTCCAGGGGGCAGCCCGCGCCCGGCGCCCCGATGCTCAAGGCCCGAGGAGCCGCGGCATTCGCCGCCGACTCTGCACCCGCCATGGAGTATGAGCCGGAGGAGATCGTGATCTCCGCCACCGTCGAGGCCAGATTCCTCGCCCGCTGACCGATCAGATCTGTGCGACGAAGGGCGCGAGCTCCGCAGCCAAGCGCTCCGAGACGCGCGCATGCACAGCCGTGCCGTCCTCGCGGTGCTCCACGGAGAGCAGCATGCCCGACTCGTGGATCGATGCGACGAGGTCGCCACGATCGTACGGAATCACCGCTTCCACCTCGACCGCGGGCTTCGGCAACGCCGCTTCGACCGCTGCCCGCAACGCTGCGATCCCCTCGCCCGACCTCGACGACACGAAGTGAGCGTGAGGTTGCAGGCCACGGAGGACGAGACGCTCATCCTCCGTGATCAGGTCGGCCTTGTTGAAGACGACGATCTCCGGCAGGTCTCTGACGCCCACGTCGCCGAGGACGTCACGCACCGTCTGCAGCTGCCCCGCAGGATCGGGGTGCGACCCGTCGACCACGTGGAGCACGACGTCGGCCTCACCCACCTCTTCCAGAGTCGAGCGGAACGCTTCGACGAGCTGATGGGGGAGATTGCGGACGAACCCGACCGTATCGGTCAGCGTGTAGACGCGGCCGTCTTCCGTCTCCGTCCGGCGGACGGTGGCGTCCAGCGTCGCGAACAGCGCGTTCTCGACCAGGACACCCGCGCTCGTGAGGGCGTTGAGCAGACTGGACTTGCCGGCGTTCGTGTATCCGGCGATGGCGACGGACGGAATGGTATTGCGCTTGCGCTCGGCGCGCTTGGCATCCCTGGCGGGACCGAAGTCGCGGATCTGTCGTCTGAGCAGCGCCATCTTGGTGCGGATGCGTCGACGATCCAGCTCGATCTTCGTCTCACCAGGACCGCGCGAGCCCATACCTGCACCACCCGCGCCCACCTGGCCACCGGCCTGACGGCTCATCGAGTCGCCCCACCCACGCAGGCGTGGGAGCAGGTACTCGAGCTGAGCGAGCTCGACCTGAGCCTTGCCCTCACGGCTCTTCGCGTGCTGACTGAAGATGTCGAGGATCACCGTCGTGCGGTCGATCACCTTGACCTTCACGACGTCTTCGAGCGCACGCCGCTGGCTGGGCGCGAGTTCGGTATCGGCGATGACCGTGTCGGCTCCGACCGCGGCGACGATGTCCTTGAGCTCCTGCGCCTTGCCCCGACCGAGATAGGTTGCGGCATCAGGGTGCGGGCGACGCTGCAGCACACCGTCGAGCACCACGGCGCCGGCCGTCTCGGCGAGGGCGGCGAGCTCTCGGAGCGAGTTCTCCGCGTCTTCCTGGGCTCCCTGGGGGTAGACGCCCACGAGGACGACGTTCTCCAGCCGCAGCTGCCGGTACTCGACCTCGGTGACGTCCTCGAGCTCCGTCGACAGACCTCCGACGCGTCGAAGCGCATGACGGTCCTCCAGATCCCACTGCGCGCCGTCTGCGCTCCCGTGTGATGCGGTCGATTCGTCCTGCAGCGCCTGAGCGGCGCCGAACACTCGGACGTCCGAGCGCTTCTCCGCGTTCGCGAGCACACGATCGACCGTCTGATCGTCGGTGGAGGGGGTTGTGGTCTCCGTCATCCGTTCCTTGTCTCTGGGTTTTGTTGCGAGCCTTAACCTTAGCCCGCGGTGTCCGGTACGCTCACCGTATGGGGTCAGATCACTACTTCACTGCGGCCCCGGCAAGCCCCGAGAATCTGCGCAAGATCCGTGTGACTCTCGCGGGTCGAGAGCTGGAAGTCACCACCGCCGGTGGCGTCTTCAGCCCAGACCGTCTCGACGCCGGCACTG
>NZ_QOAY01000112.1:29721-59326 GCF_003314775.1 Microbacterium sp. H6
GCTCCTCGCCAACATGCCCCCGGTTCCGCCGGGCGGCGATCTTCTCGACCTCGGCAGCGGCTGGGGGCCGGTGACGCTGTCGATGGCTCTGGCTGCTCCCCACGCGACGGTCTGGGCCGTCGACGTCAATGAGCGTGCCCTCGATCTCGTGCGTCGCAACGCGGCAGCTCTTGGGCTCACCAATGTCAACGCTTCACTGCCCGACGATGTTCCCGAACACGTGTCATTCCGCACGATCCGCTCCAATCCGCCGATCCGCGTCGGCAAGAACGAGCTCCACGGGCTTCTCGAACGGTGGATCCCGCGCCTCGATGAGCGCAGCGACGCCTGGCTGGTCGTGCAGCGCAACCTCGGAGCCGATTCTCTCCAGCGCTGGATCGGATCGACGTTCCACCCCGGCTACAGCGTGTTCCGAACCGCCACGGGCAAGGGATACCGCATCCTCAAGGTGCGAAAGCACGGAAACCCGCCGACGGAACCGATTCTCCTCAGCTGAGCAGACCGAGGCCGAGTCGATCCGCGCGATGGCCGGACGGAGCCGTCAGACGAGGTCGACCTCGCCCTGGAAGACGAGTTGCGCCGGCCCCGACAGGGCGACGTGCTCGCCGTCTTCTGCGGGGAACATGCGAACGCCGAGCGTACCTCCAGGCACCTCGACCTGCCAGTTGCTCGGAGCGTTCGCTCCCGCCCAGTGCCTGACCGCGAGTGCCGTCGCGGCGACACCCGTGCCACAGCTGAGGGTCTCCCCCACACCACGCTCGAACACCCGCATGCTCACGTGACCGATTCCATCGCGCACGAGCGGCTCACCCGGAACCACGAACTCGATGTTCGCGCCCTCGGGGAGCGGAGGTTCGAGATCGGGCGCCCTGTGCAACTCGAGTGACGCGAGCTCGGCCTCCGAGGCGAGGGCGACCACGACGTGCGGGTTGCCGACGTCGATACCGAGTCCCGGTCGCGTCACGGACAGGCCGTCGACACGAACCAGCGGGTCATCGCCGGAGAGCTTCCAACGCCCGAGATCGACCTGGTATCCGGTAGCGCTTCGCGTGACGTCGCGCACGCCCGCCCTCGTCCCGATCGGCAGTGTGGAGCCGGGTTCGATCGTCGCCAGACCTGAGCGCACGAGGTAGTGGGCGAACACGCGGACACCGTTCCCGCACATCTCGGCGATCGATCCGTCCGCATTGCGGTAGTCCATGAACCACTCCGCCTGTGGCTCCTCCCCCAGAGTCGCCACGCCCTCGGGGATGGCCGAGGACCTCACGACACGGAGAATCCCGTCGGCACCGATGCCGAAATGACGATCGCACAGCACCGCGACCTGCTCGACGGTGAGGTCGAGCTCGGCGTCGGGGTCGGCGATGATGATGAAATCGTTGCCCGTGCCGTGACCCTTGGTGAATGCGACCATGGTTCCAGTCTAGGGATCGTGAGGAGCAGCTCCCGTCACGAACGCCCGTCGCGAGCAACCCGATAGCGCCCGCAGAGGAAGTTGCGATTGCGTGCCACCTCCAGCAGTTCGAGGTCGAGCCTGCGCGGAAGCAGCGGGGCGCCAGAACCGAGCGTCACGGGGGCGTACTGCACCCAGACCTCGTCGAGCAGTCCGGCATCGGCGAACTGGCCTGCCAGGTCTCCCCCACCGACGACCCAGAGGTCTTTTCCTCCGGCGGCCTCCTCCATCTGAGAATGCACCGTCCGGACGTCGGCCTGGGTCAGCCGCACGTCTGCGCCCGTGGGCAGATCGAGCTCGCGGTGAGTGAACACCCACGTGGGTTGCGAGTATCCCCAACGCCCCTCTTCGTGGCGCATCACCCATTCATACGTCGAGGCCCCCATCGCCAGGGCGCCGATGTTCCGCTCGAACCCCGTGTAGGCCATCGGTCCGTCCTGGTCGATGTCCTGCGTGAGCAACCAGTCCAGCGAATGCTCGTCGGTGGCGATGAATCCGTCGAGGCTGGATGCGGTGTAGAAGTGAGTCGTCATCCATCGAGACTGTCAGGGACTACCGACATCGCAGGCCACCGACATCGCAGATCAGGACGAGAGGAGCGCAGCAACCTCCGCGGGGGCGTCCCACCACTCGAGGTCGGGATACCGCTTGAACCACGACACCTGTCGACGGGCGTATCGCCGCGTGAGGGCCTGGGTCTGCGCGATGGCCTCGTCCTGCGTGAGACGACCGTCGAGCTGGTCCAACGCCTGCGCGTAGCCGATGGCGCGCGGCGCTGTTCCTCCGCGCTCGAGCCCGCGGGAGCGCAGCCCGGCGACCTCGTCCGGCAGACCTTCGGCCCACATGCGCTCGACCCTGGCGTCGAGGCGCTCCACCAGTGCGGGGCGATCGACGCGGAGTCCGATCAGTCTTGTGTGCGGGTGCCACAGCACTGGCGTGTCGGGCAGCGCCGCACCATGGGTCGCGCTCCCCTGTTCCAGCACCTCGAGAGCGCGGATGACGCGGCGGGGGTTGCGCGGATCGACACGGTCGGCCGCTTCGGGATCCAGCCCGCGCAGCCGCTCGATCATGATCGCGGCTCCGAGCAACTCGAACTCCTGCTCGAGGCGCTCGCGCAGCGCCGTGTCCCGCGGCGGGAAACGGAAGTCGTAGACGACGCTCGACACGTACAGGCCCGAGCCACCGACGAGGATCGCATCACCCCCGCGGCGGTGGATGTCCTCCACGGCGGCGCGCGCTCGGGGCTGATACCACGCGACAGCCGCGTCCTCATCGACATCGAGCTCGTCGAAGAGATGATGCGGGATCCCCCGCCTCTCCGCCGACGACACCTTCGCTGTGCCGATGTCCATGCCGCGGTAGAGCTGCATGGCATCGGCGTTCACGATCTCAGCCGGGTTCCCTCGGGCTCGCAGCGCCTCGGCCAGCTCTATCGCGAGGTCGCTCTTCCCGGTACCGGTCGCCCCGACGATCGCCCAGAGGCGAGGTTCGGTCACACCCCGACGCGCAGTGTCGGAAGCCCGAGTGACACAGCCTTCTTCTCGCCGCTGCCGCTCGGAGCGGGTACGGCGCACGACTCCGACTGCGAACGGTCCCAGGCGTCTCCGCCTCGAGTGCGACGGATCTTGAGAGGCGCTCCCGTCGGGTCGTCTGCGAGCAGGTGGAACGGAGCTCCATGGGTCACCGTCACGGTGACGACGTCTCCTGGACGAGGAAGGTCCGACCCCGGTGTCACCTCGAAGTGCACGAGTCTGTTGTCCTCCGCGCGACCGGTGAGCCGGTGGGTCTCGGTGTCCTTCTTGCCCTCACCCGTGGAGACGAGAACCTCGATCTGCCGACCCACCTGCTTCTGGTTCTCTTCCAGCGAGATGCGCTCCTGAAGGGCGATCAGGCGGTTGTAGCGCGCCTGGACTATGTCCTTCGGAACCTGGTCCTCCATGGTCGCCGCAGGCGTGCCTTCGCGGATCGAGTACTGGAAGGTGAAGGCGCTGGAGAAACGAGCCTGCTCGACGACACGCATGGTGTCTTCGAAGTCCTCCTCGGTCTCCCCCGGGAACCCGACGATGATGTCGGTCGTGATGGCGGCGTTCGGGATGCGCGCGCGGACGCGGTCGAGGATCCCGAGGAAGCGCTCACTGCGGTAGGAACGTCGCATCGCTTTGAGGATGCGATCGCTCCCCGACTGCAACGGCATGTGAAGCTGCGGCATGACGTTCGGAGTCTCCGCCATGGCATCGATCACGTCATCCGTGAAGGCTGCGGGGTGCGGGCTGGTGAATCGGACGCGCTCGAGGCCTTCGATCTCACCGGCCGCGCGCAGGAGCTTGCCGAACGCCTGTCGATCGCCGAATTCGACGCCGTAGGAATTCACGTTCTGCCCGAGAAGCGTGACCTCGATCGCACCGTCTTCGACCAGAAGCCGGATCTCGTTCAGGATGTCGCCGGGACGACGGTCCTTCTCCTTGCCGCGCAGGCTGGGCACGATGCAGAACGTGCAGGTGTTGTTGCACCCGACCGAGATCGACACCCAGCCGCTGTGCGCCGAGTCTCGCTTCGTAGGCAAGGTTGAGGGGAACACTTCGAGCGACTCGAGGATCTCGAGTTCGGCATCCCCGTTGTGGCGGGCGCGCTCGAGCAGCCCCGGAAGGGAACCCATGTTGTGGGTGCCGAAGACGACATCGACCCACGGCGCCTTGTCGAGCACAGCCTGCTTGTCCATCTGTGCGAGGCAGCCGCCGACGGCGATCTGCATCCCGTCTTTGCGGCGCTTGACCGACGCGAGATGGCCGAGTGTGCCGTAGAGCTTGCCTGCGGCGTTGTCGCGGACCGCGCAGGTGTTGATGATCACCACATCGGCTTCCGCACCGTCGACTGCCCTGACGTAACCTGCGCTCTCCAACGAGCCCGAGAGGCGCTCCGAGTCGTGCACGTTCATCTGGCACCCGAAGGTGCGTACTTCATACGATCGCTGTCGTCCGTCGACGTCGACGGCTGCCGACGACGCGCCGATGATCGTCGGTTCGCTGCGCGGGATAGTCATGATCACCCCATTGTACGAGCCGTTTCCGTGCGGAAGCGGCGCTCACTGCTCAGTCGGAATCGACGAACCGCACCCCTGAGGTCGCTCCGCCGAACGAAGCCTCGCGCAGCGCGACCTTCGCCGCCTTCATGGCGACCGCTCCGTTGTAGCCACGACGAGAAAGCTGTCCCACCAGACGACGGAGCGCCGCGTCGGGGTCGAGTCGAGTCATCGACCGCGCCTTGGTGCGGGCGAACTCCAGCGCGCGTTCGTCGTCGTCGTCCGGAAGCTCTTCGAGCGCGCTATCGATGACCTCACGCGGAATCCCCCGCTGAGCGAGCGCGCGAGACAGAGCGACTCTCCCCTGCCCCTTTCGATCCACTCCCGACCTCACGAGGACGCCGGCCAGGGCCGCATCATCGAGGTAACCACGACGGCAGAAGTCCTCGATCACATCGCTGATCGCACTGCCATCGAGGCCCGCACCACGCAGCACCTGCCGGGCTTCAGAGATCGACAACGACCGGGCTCGCAGCTTTCGCAGGAGCGACTCCTCGGCCGCGACCCGGATCTCATCGTGTGACGCCTCTTGCTGGGTCGCGCCGTCTCCTTCCGTCGCGTCGAGCGCGCGGAGCCTGGGAGCCGACCGCGAGGGATGAGAGCTCCTGGCGCCGGAGGGATCCCTGCGCCCGCGCGCCGGATGGCGCTCACTCGGGGTTCCCGTGTGAGCTGCATCGTCGGCTGTGTCGATGGAAGCAGGGTCGCCTGGAGGAGAGTCCCAGGTCGTACGCCAGACCGCATCCCCGTCGCCTCGCGATGATGGCAGTGTCGCTGATTCGCCGTACTTCGTGACCGGCGTGGAAGGCGTCGCTCCTGGTTTCTTCGCTGTTCCGCCGAAGAGGGGGATGATGGGGGCGATCCGGTCAGGATCGCCCCCACGCGAGTCGTTCATCAGGCCGGACGACGCTCTGCGAGCTCATCGGCAGCGGCCGGGGCAGCGGACGGCCCGCCGATACCGAGCTTCTGCTTGATCTGCGTCTCGATAGCCAGAGCGATGTCGGGGTTGTTGAGCAGGAACGTGCGTGCGTTCTCCTTGCCCTGACCCAGCTGATCACCGTCATAGGTGTACCAGGAACCCGACTTCTTCACGATGGCGTGTTCGACGCCGAAGTCGATCAGGCTGCCTTCGCGGGAGATGCCGACGCCGTAGAGGATGTCGAACTCCGCCTGCTTGAACGGCGGCGCCATCTTGTTCTTCACGACCTTGACCCTGGTGCGGTTTCCGACGGCATCGGTTCCGTCCTTCAGCGTCTCGATACGACGGATGTCCATGCGGACCGAGGCGTAGAACTTCAGCGCCTTACCGCCGGCGGTGGTCTCGGGGGAACCGAAGAAGACGCCGATCTTCTCACGCAGCTGGTTGATGAAGATCATGGTGGTGTTGGTCTGGTTCAGACCACCGGTGAGCTTACGAAGGGCCTGCGACATGAGTCGCGCCTGCAGACCCACGTGCGAGTCGCCCATCTCGCCCTCGATCTCGGCACGAGGCACGAGCGCCGCGACGGAGTCGATGACGATGAGGTCGATGGCTCCGGAGCGCACCAGCATGTCGGCGATCTCGAGCGCCTGCTCACCGGTGTCGGGCTGCGACACCAGGAGAGCATCGATGTCGACGCCCAGCTTCGCGGCATAGTCGGGGTCGAGCGCGTGCTCGGCATCGATGAACGCCGCGATTCCCCCGGCCCGCTGAGCGTTGGCGATCGCGTGCAGCGTGAGAGTCGTCTTACCCGAGGACTCCGGTCCGTAGATCTCTACGATTCGGCCACGCGGCAGTCCTCCCACGCCGAGGGCGACGTCGAGGGCGATGGAGCCGGTCGGGATGACGGCCACAGGGGCACGCTCATCGCTGCCCAGCCGCATGACCGAGCCCTTTCCGAACTGGCGGTCGATCTGAGCGAGGGCGGTCTCGAGGGACTTCTCGCGGTCGGCGGGTGATGGCATAATGTGCTCCTTCTGCGCGCGTGATGCCGCCTGTAGGCTGTCGCGGCTCTTCCGGTTGGGAGAAACTCTCCGACAAGGCGTAATGGCTCTTCGGCTTGTTTCCACCGTAGGAGGGACCACCGACATCGGTGCGACGATCTCACATACAGTGCAGAACAAACGCTCTGGACCACTTGTGCAGAAGACTACGCCCGCTTCGAACGGATCTTCGACGACACGCCGCAAATGGGTGTCGTGTTCCGTAGAGGGCGGACGAGGAACGTCGGTCAGCGCCGCCGCGGCTCCTGCCGTCCGACTCCGTGGCGCCTGTCCTCGGGAACGTCCATCTCCGCGCACAGCGCCAGCCAGATGTCTCGCGGCGGCGTGCCGTCGGCGAGAGCTTCGAGAGCGGTACGCCCACCTACGGCACTCAGGCCGAGGTCGTTGACCAGAGAGGAAGCCCTCAGCCCGAACTCGGTCTCGACGGCGCGAAGGAACTCGCTACGACGCATCACCACCCCATTCGGGGGTCAGTGCAGCGAGAGCTGAGGCTCGACCGACGCCACGAGGTCGTCGGGAACGACGTCAGGGAAGACCTGAATGCCCTCGAGCACCGAAATGCGGTCACCGACTTCGCGCATGATCGTCGAGATGGGGACGTCGAGAGCGTCTGCGACCGAGGCGAGGATCTCGCTCGAAGCCTCTTTCTGACCGCGCTCCACCTCGCTGAGGTAGCCGAGTGCGACCGATGCCTTGCTGGCGACCTGCCGGAGCGTACGCCCCTTCTGCAGGCGGAAGTCCCTCAGCACATCGCCGATTTCCTGTCGTACAAGAATCATCGGAACCTCCTCCCCATGTGTTCGCTCGAGGTCTCCCCCGATGAGACAGCCAGTCTAGTACCCCTGGCGTGCACAGAATCTACTCCTGCACTCTGTGGTTTACGTGTGAGCACATCAGAGACAACCAGCCGCAGGGCTCTGCTATTCCGAGAGCAGGGCGAGCATCTCCTGGAGTGCCGCGTCCACCGTCTGCGCCCGGATCGATTCCCGGTCGCCGACGAAGAGAAAGGCCCTGGTCCGCGATGCCGCGGGGGTGACGACGCCGATGTGCACCGTGCCGACGGGCTGCCCGTCCGGAGACACCGGTCCGGCGATCCCGGTCGTGGACACCCCCACATCGGCAGCCTCGCCGTCGACGCCGACGACGCGTCTGACGCCGTCTGCCATCTCCAGTGCGACCTGCGGATGCACCGGCCCGTATCTCGACAGCAGGCCCTCATCCACGCCCAGCACGGACGACTTGACCGGCGTGGCATATGCCACGACGCCTCCGAGCAGCACGGCTGACGCTCCGGGAACCGCGACGAGATCGGCGCACAGGGCGCCCCCGGTCAGGGATTCGGCCACGCCGAGCTTCCATCCTCGTCGGCCCAGCGCAGCGAGGACCTCGGCTGCCGCCTGACTCATGACTTCCGGCGCGACCCGCGTACCTGCGCCACGACGTAGTCGATGCCGCTCGCCACCGTGAGGACCAGGACGATGAGCATGATGATGAACGTGATCAATGTCCAGGCGTCGAGACCGATGACGTAGTGCAGCGGGAGGAGTGCCCACCCGAGCGCCACCCCTTGGAACGCGGTCTTGATCTTGCCCATCCAGGCCGCGGCCACGACGTGTTCGCTGGCCACCATGAGCCGATGGATCGTGATGCCCCATTCGCGCACGAGGATGATCGCGACGATCCACCAGTTGACCTCGCCCAGAATCGCGAGCCCGATGAAGCCGGCACCGGTGAGCATCTTGTCGGCGATCGGATCCCAGAGCTTGCCGAAATCACTGACGATGTCGTACTTGCGGGCGAGGTACCCGTCGACCCAGTCCGTCGAGATCCCGACGATGAAGATGACTCCGGCCGCCCAGCGGAGACCCGGGTCCGAGAACCCATAGGTGCCACCCAGCAGGAGCAGGACGAAGAAGACGACGGCCAGCGGGATGCGCGCGACCGTGATGGCGTTGGGGAGCTGCCGTGGGATAGCCATCAGTCGCGTCCCGTCAAGCCCCAGGCATCTTCGTCGCCCTCAGCTTCCACCTCGGGAAGACCCTCGTACTGAGCCGCGATCGGGTCATGCGTCTGCGGGAGCGGCGGGACGGGCGGAACCGCAGGCGCAGCCGATGCCGATGTCGGTGCCGGAACGTCGTCTCCGCGCAACTTGGCCATCACCTGCGGGAGCTGCTCGGCGGTCGCCAGCACGTCTCGCGCCTTCGACCCCTCGGAGGGGCCGACGATCTCGCGCGACTCGAGCAGATCCATGAGACGACCTGCCTTCGCGAACCCGACGCGGAGCTTGCGCTGGAGCATCGACGTCGATCCGAACTGCGAGGAGACGATGAGCTCGGCGGCTGCGAGCAGCAGCTCCAGGTCATCCCCGATGTCCTCGTCGACTTCCTTCTTCTTCGTCGGCTCCATCGCCTCCTGCACATCCGGACGGTAGTCCGGACGTGCCTGACGGGTGACGTGCTTGACGACCGCGTCGATCTCCTTCTCATCGACCCACGCGCCCTGGAGGCGGAACGGCTTCGATGAGCCCATCGGCGAGAACAGGGCGTCACCTTGACCGATGAGCTTGTCGGCACCGGGGCTGTCGAGGATGACCCGGCTGTCCGTGACGCTCGTCACGGCGAAGGCGAGTCGTGACGGGACGTTGGCCTTGATCAGGCCCGTCACGACGTCGACGCTCGGGCGCTGAGTCGCTAGCACGAGATGGATGCCGGAGGCACGTGCGAGCTGCGTGATGCGGACGATCGAGTCCTCGACGTCGCGAGGGGCGACCATCATGAGGTCGGCGAGCTCATCGACGACCACCAGAAGGTACGGGTACGGCTTCAGGACACGCTCGCTGCCCACCGGGAGCTCGACCTCGCCCGCGCGGACAGCCCGGTTGAAGTCGTCGATGTGCCGGAAACCGAACGACGCGAGATCGTCGTACCGCATGTCCATCTCCTTCACGACCCACTGCAGCGCCTCCGCCGCCTTCTTCGGGTTCGTGATGATGGGCGTGATCAGATGCGGGACACCGGCGTAGCTGGTCAGCTCGACACGCTTCGGGTCGATCAGCACCATGCGCACGTCGGACGGGCGGGCACGCATCAGCAGACTCGTGATCATGGAGTTCACGAAGCTCGACTTACCCGAACCGGTGGAGCCGGCCACGAGGAGGTGCGGCATCTTCGCGAGGTTCGCGATGACGATGTTGCCGCCGACGTCTTTGCCAACGCCGATGGTCATCGGGTGCGTGCTCTTCTGCGCAGCGGGCGAGCGCAGCACATCGCCGAGAGCCACCATCTCCTTGTCGGCGTTCGGGATCTCGATGCCGATCGCGCTCTTGCCCGGGATCGGCGAGAGGATGCGCACGTCGTTCGAGGCCACGGCGTAGGCGAAGTTGTTACTCAGCTGCAGGATCTTCTCGACCTTGACGCCGTGGCCCACCTCGACCTCGTACTGCGTGACCGTCGGTCCACGGGAGAAGCCGGTCACCTTGGCATCGACCTTGAACTGCGACAGCACGCTGGTGATCTGCTCGATCACCTTGTCGGTCGCCTCTGAGCGCATGACGGGCGGCGGGCCTTCGACCAGGAGTCCGGGAGACGGGAGGATGTATGGCGTGACGGGGGCCTGCGGGCCGCGGTCGCCCGGACCATCGGTGCCGAACCCGTCGAGACCGGGTAGTTCCGGCACCTCTCCTGTCTCGGAGGAGTCATCAAGCAGGGCCGTGGTCTGCTGCTCGGCGAGCGAGTCGGCGACCGACCTGACCTCGGACAGCACCTCGGTGGCCGCGTCGTAAGGATTCTCGACGACCACTGCCTGGTCGTACGCAGGCGTGGGATCGGAGGTGGTCAGGAGCGCGGTGATGTCGTCGGAATCGAGTGTGCCCTCATCCGGGTCCTCTTCGCGGCCGGTCTTGTTCCGGCGCCACCACGGCAGTACGTCGGGGTCATCGGTCTTGTCCGCATCGTCGATCGCTGCGGCGTCCTTCGCCGGCTTCTCCGGTCGCTCCGCGTCGAACATCCAGGCGTAGAGGTCCCCGAGGCGCGAACCGATGCGATTCGGCGGTGTCTTGGTGAGGATCAGGATGCTGAGTGCCACGAGCAGCGACAGCACGATGTACGCCGGGATGTCGGTGAGGTACGTCAGCGGCTGCCCCACCAGCCAGCCCAGCAGACCGCCCGACTCGCTGAGCGCAGGCATCCCCTGGTTCGGATGCGGGCGAGGCCCTGCGACATGGAAGATCCCCGCGAGGGCGAGGACGAACATGCCGAAGCCGATGCCGATACGACCGTTGTCGTGGACGGAGGACGGGTGCCGGAACAGCCATCCGGCGAGCAGGAGGAGCAGCACGGGCATGATGAAGGCCACGCGTCCGACGAAGAGACCCACCGAGTAGGCACTGATGTTCGCTGCGACCTCGTTGCCGATGAAGAACCACTCGTTGACCGCACCGAGCACGGCGAGGAGCACGAGGAAGAACGGGAAGCCGTCGCGACGGTCGTCCTTCTCGAGGGTCTCAGGGCCGAACGCGCGGAAGAGTCCTCCGACCCCGTGCGCCAGCCCGACCCAGGCACGGACGGCGACGGGAGGCTTGTCGGCCTCGTCGATGTACTTCTTGGGAGCGGGTTGGGCCTTGCGAGCGGGCGTGGCCTTGGGAGCCGTCTGCCGCTTGGGGCGCGACGGTGCGCTCGTCGACGCGCGCTCTGTCTTCGTGGTACTCCTGGCCATGCTCTCACGTTACGTCCAACAGGCGACATCGCCGCGTAATGACGCGGCTTTCCACGGATCGCAGAGAGCGTACGCTACCCCGTACCGCGAGCCATCGTGTCGCGCGTCGACCCCTGACCCACCACGGCGAACCCTTCCGCACGATACAGATTGCGCGCGAAGTTGTCCCGCTCCACGCTCAAGCTGATCCTGGCATGGCCTTGGGACCCGGCGAGCTGCACGATGCCGCGCAGCAGGGACCGACCAACACCCCGAGCGCGCCAGAGCGGGTGCACGCCGATGATCAGCTCGGGGACCGCGATGCCGATGAAACCGAATCCCGGCTTGTTCTGCGGAAGCACCCGATACCAGGCGGCACCGACCGCGACGTCATCGTCACCCAGCGCGACGAGGCCGTCGTCTGACATGCGTTTCCACCCCGCGAGGTAGCGCCGATGCTCCGTCGAGGTCAGCACCTCGTGCCGTGGCCGCACTCCCCCGGCTCGCCAGTTCGCCGCCTCGACGAGCATGTCGCCGAGGAACATCGCATCCGTCTGCGACGCCCTGCGAAGCGAGAAGCCCCTGTGCATGACGCGAGCATAGGCCGACGGTGTTACGTCGGCATGACGACTACCCGTGAGTGCGAGAGGACCGCGCCGGCGTCACGCCTCGATGACGAGCGGCACGATCATGGGGCGACGACGAAGCCGCTGATTCACCCAGCGACCGATCGTGCGTCGCACGACCTGCGACAGCGCATGGGTGTCACGGACACCATTGCCGGACGCCTCCTTGAGCGCGGCGACGATCTTGGGCGTGACGTCATCGAACACGGAGTCGTCCTCGGCGACGCCGCGCGCATGGATCTCCGGGCCCGAGATGATGCGCCCGGTCGTGGCGTCCACCACGACGATGACCGAGATGAAGCCCTCCTCGCCGAGGATCCGGCGGTCCTTGAGGTCGGCGTCCGTGATCTCGCCGACGGTTGAGCCGTCGACGTACACGAACCCGAGATCGAGCTGACCTGCGACCTTCGCGACCCCGCCCTTGAGGTCGATCACGGTGCCGTTCGAGGCGATGATCGTGTTGTCCTCCGGCACGCCGGTGTCCTGCGCCAGCTTGGCGTTCGCGATGAGATGGCGGTACTCGCCATGGACCGGGAGGACGTTCTTCGGCTTCAGGATGTTGTAGCAGTAGATGAGCTCACCCGCGGCGGCGTGCCCGGAGACGTGCACCTTCGCGTTCGCCTTGTGCACGACGTTGGCGCCCAGCTTGGTCAAGCCGTCGATCACGCGGTACACCGCGTTCTCGTTGCCCGGGATGAGGCTGGAGGCGAGGATGACGGTGTCGCCCTCGCTGATCTCGATCGCGTGATCCATGTTCGCCATCCGGCTGAGCACGGCCATCGGCTCTCCCTGCGAGCCCGTCGACATGTAGACGATCTGCTCGTCGGGCAGATCACGTGCCTTCTTGAAGTCGATCAGGACGCCGTCCGGCACCTTCAGGTAGCCGAGCTGCTCGGCGATCGTCATGTTCCGGACCATGCTGCGGCCGAGGAACGCGACGCGGCGCCCGTTGGCGTGTGCGGCATCGATGACCTGCTGCACACGGTGGACGTGGCTGGAGAAGCTGGCGACGATGACGCGACGCGGCGCCTTCGCGATCACCTGATCGAGCACGGGGCCGATGGAGCGTTCCGTCGGGGTGAAGCCCGGCACGTCGGCGTTGGTCGAATCGACGAGGAACAGATCCACGCCCTCTTCCCCGAGGCGGGCGAACGCGCGCAGGTCGGTGATCCGGCCGTCGAGGGGAAGCTGGTCCATCTTGAAGTCGCCGGTCGCGAGGACCATGCCGGCGGGGGTGCGGATGGCCACGGCCAGCGCGTCGGGGATGGAGTGGTTGACCGCGACGAACTCCAGGTCGAACGGACCGACCCGCTCCTCCTGCCCCTCCTTCACGGTGAGGGTGAAGGCCTTGATGCGGTGCTCCTTGAGCTTCGCCTCGACCAGCGCGAGGGTGAGCCCGGAGCCGATCAGAGGGATGTCGCTCTTCAGGCGCAGGAGGTAGGGCACGGCGCCGATGTGATCTTCGTGGCCGTGCGTGAGCACGACACCGACGATGTCGTCGAGGCGATCACGGATGGGCTCGAAGTCCGGGAGGATCAGGTCGACTCCCGGCTGGTGCTCCTCCGGAAAGAGCACACCGCAGTCGACGATCAGGATCTTCCCGTCGTACTCGAACATGGTCATGTTGCGACCGATCTCTCCGAGCCCGCCGATCGGGATGACCCGCAGCGTCCCTTCATCGAGAGCGGTCGGTTCTACCAGGGGAATGGACATGCTGTCTCCTCAGTCGGACACTCCGCGCGTCCGTTCGTTCATGGCGACGCGACTCAGCGCGTCGTGCCGTGCACCTTCGGCAGGGCACCGCCCGCGGCCGCATTGCGGTCGGGACGGAAGTTCGAGAAGTCGGCACCGGGAACGTCCTGGACGAGGTCGAGCTCATCCTCGATGAGCGCCGCCTCCCATTCCTCGGGACCGACCAGGGGAAGTCGGACGCGCGGACTCGAGATGCGACCGAGTCCGTGCAGGATGTACTTGGCCGCGACGGTCCCAGGCACATGCGTCATCACGGCGCGGACGAGCGGCTCGAGCCGCTTGTGCTCCGCCGTGGCCGTGGCGAGGTCTCCCGCGTTCACCGCGTCGATGATCGTGCGGTACGGCGCCGCGGCGACGTTGGCCGTCACGCCGATCAAACCGGTCGCCCCGATCGCGAGGTGCGGCAGCACGTTCGCGTCGTCGCCCGAGAAGTACATGAGGTCGGTCTGGTTCAGCACCCGACTCACCTCGGAGAAGTCGCCCTTGGCGTCCTTCACAGCGAGGATGTTCGGGTGCTTCGCCAGACGCAGGATCGTCTCGTACTTGATCGGCACACCGGTCCGGCCCGGGATGTCGTAGAGGATCACCGGGAGGTCGGTGGCGTCGGCCACCAGACGGAAGTGTGTGAGGATGCCCGCCTGCGTGGGCTTGTTGTAGTAAGGCGTGACGATCATGATGCCGTCGGCGCCTGCCTTCTCGCTGGCCTTGTAGAGCTCGATCGCGTGCGCGGTCTCGTTCGACCCGCCACCCGTGATGATCTTCGCCCGACCTGCGGAGACGGACTTGCCGACCTCGACGAGCTTGAGCTTCTCGGGGTCCGTCAGAGTCGAGGTCTCGCCGGTCGTTCCCGTCACGACGATGCCGTCCGCTCCCGCGGTGATCACGTCATCGATGTGCTTCTCGACGGCGGGCCAGTCGACTTCGCCGTCGGCCGTCATCGGAGTGACGAGCGCGACGAGAACCTGTCCGAAGGGGTTGCCCGAGTGCGTCATAGACCCAGCGTATCGGTTCGACCACCGGTCATGCGGACGCGAAGACGCGGATGACGTCCCCGCGGGCGACGTCGTTCTTCCCTGCCAGGAGCACCCCGACCATGTCACCGGCCCTCGCCTCGTTCGCGCGCTTACGGAACATCTCGATTCCGGTGATCTCGGTCGTCGACAGCGCGGCACCGTCACGGATGACCGAGACGGCGTCTCCGATACGGACGACACCGCGGCTCACTTTGCCCGTGGCCACGAGACCGCGGCCGGTGATCCTGAACACGTCCTCGACGGCGACCTCTCCGGCTCCGGCCTCACTGCCGACAGTCATGGGCGCGGCCGTATCGGCGGAGATCCCCGCGGTGAGGTCCGCGAGGCGAGCGGCCTCCGCAGCGTTGTACGCCCGAAGCATCTCATCGGCACCCTGAGGATCGCGCTTTCTCCTGAACAAACCCATGCACCGATCGTACGGACCGGGGGCGCTCCGCCGTACGCTCGTGGGATGGGCTGGCTCACACGAAGCACCGACACGAAGTACGAGAACGCATGGATCCGCGTGCGAGAGGACCGGATCACGGGGCCCTCAGGCGACGAGGGTATCTACGGTGTCGTCTCCATGCAGCATCCGGCCGTGTTCGTCGTCGCGATGGACGAGGACGAGCGCGTGTGCCTCGTCACGATCGACAGATACACCGTCGGCACGAGCGTCGAGATCCCGGCCGGTGGCAGCGACGGGGAGGACACACTCGTCGCGGCTCAGCGCGAACTCCGCGAGGAGACGGGGTACGAGGCGGCCGACTGGACCCCTCTCGGCGGCATGCTGGCTCTGAACGGCATCGCCGAGGCCCCGGAGCACGTCTTCCTCGCCCGCGACCTCCATCCGATCACGGGCGAAGACGCATCACGCGGCGTCTCTGCCGAGACGCAGGCGGAAGAAGGCATCCGTGCCGTCTCCTGGGTACCGTTCGAGGACGTCCTTACGATGATCGCCGAGGACACGATCACGGACGGCGAGACGATCGCCGCCATCGCGAAAGCCGGGATCCGGCTCGGAAGGTTCCGCTGAACCTCGCGGATCGACCCCGGAAAGGTCTGTGATCAGACCCGGCCGCGACGCGCCACACCGGAGGTGAGTGAACTCGGCAACACGCGCGCCAGAGCGACGATCGCCTTGTATCGCAGCGACGGCACCGACACCGACTTGCCGAGCGCCGCATCGCGAAGGCCGATCCTGACGACGTCGCGCGCATTCAGCCACATGATGGCGGGAACACCCTCCTGACCTACCGGCAGCCCCATCCGCTCGTGGAACGACGTGTGGGTGAATCCCGGGCACAGCGCCGTCACGGAGACTCCGTCCCTCGCGTACTCGGCGTTGGCCCAGCGGCTGAAGCCGATGAGCCATGCCTTGCATGCGGAGTAGGTCGAGCGCGAGATGAATCCCGCGACCGAGGCGACGTTGATGATGCGCCCGCCGCGACCGCGCATGGACTGGAGCGCCGCATGCATGAGGCGCATCGACGCCTCCACATGCAGCCGTAGGTGACGGACCTCGTCGTCGATGTCGTTGTCGGCGAACTGCAGAGGCAATCCGAACCCCGCGTTGTTCACGAGAAGGTCGATAGGGTCCGTGGTGTCGCGCAGCCTTTCCGCGACCTTCTCGACTCCTGCCTCTTCCGCCAGATCGGCGGACACGATCTCGACCGCGACCCCGTACTCGCTCCGCAGTTCCGCCGCCAGCTTCTCGAGGGCGCCCACCGAGCGCGCCACCAGGATGAGGTCGGCCCGCCGCCGAGCCAGTTGACGGGCGAACTCGGCGCCCAGCCCTGCGCTTGCTCCGGTGATCAGCGCGGTGGGCATCAGCGCTCGTATCCCAGGAAGCGGTACCGGACGCCGGTGCGGGAGGTCTGCCACTCCCCCTCGTCGACCAGGCGCCAGCCCTTCTTGTCCGGGGCGTACGCGTCGCCGGCGACGTCCAGGTCGAGCTCGGTGACCTCCAGACGGTCCGCGTCGCCGATCACCTGTCGGAAGATCTCCGCACCGCCGATGATCCATGCCCGGTCGAGTCCGCGGACCGCCTCGGCGACCGTCGCCGCGCGACGCGCGCCCTCTTCGGACCAGTCCTGCTGCCGGGTCACCACGATGTTCTCGCGGCCGGCGAGCGGACGGAAGCGCTCAGGGAGAGAGTCCCAGGTCTTGCGCCCCATCACGACAGGAGCGCCGAGGGTGACTTCCTTGAAGTGAGCCAGGTCCTCTGGCACATGCCATGGCATGCCGCCCTCCGCGCCGATCACGCCACCGTGCGCTTCGGCCCAGATCAAGCCCACCCACGTCATACCGCGACCGCCGCCCTGATCGGCGCGTGGTGCTGGTAGTCCTCCACGATGAAATCCTCGTAGCGGTAGTCGAAAATCGACTCGGGCTTCCGCGCGAAACGCAGCGTCGGGTATGCGTAGGGCTCACGGCTCAGCTGCTCGCGCACCTGCTCCACGTGGTTGTCGTACACGTGGCAGTCGCCGCCGGTCCAGACGAAGTCGCCGGGCTCGAGCCCCACCTGCTGAGCGATCATCAGCGTGAGGAGCGCGTAGGAAGCGATGTTGAACGGCACTCCGAGGAACATGTCCGCGCTGCGCTGGTACAGCTGGCAGGAGAGCTTGCCGTCGGCGACGTAGAACTGGAACAGCGCGTGGCACGGCGCGAGCGCCATGTCGGGGATGTCGGCGGGGTTCCATGCCGAGACGATCAGCCGCCGCGAATCGGGCGACCGTCGGATCTGCTCGATCACCTCGGACAGCTGGTCGATGCTGCCGCCGTCGGGGGTCGGCCAGGAACGCCATTGCACCCCGTAGACAGGACCGAGGTCGCCGGATTCGTCCGCCCACTCATCCCAGATCGTGACGCCGTTCTCCCGAAGCCACCCCACGTTCGAATCGCCCTGCAGGAACCAGAGGAGTTCGTAGGCGATGGACTTGAAGTGCACGCGCTTGGTCGTGATGAGCGGGAACCCCTTCGACAGATCGAAGCGGATCTGTCGACCGAAGACGCTCGTCGTGCCGGTGCCGGTGCGATCGGACTTGTGCGTGCCGCTCTCCAGGACGTCTCGGAGCAGATCTTCATAAGGAGTCGGGACGGCTGCGCTCATGACAGCCACGATACCGCCACCCTCACCCTGTCGGGCGGATGAGCGCGCCACCGGGACGTCGCCGTCATCGTCGGAAACATCGGCCCCGAGCGCCCTGGAGCCGCATATCCTCGACCCATGTCTCCCGCCCTGGCCCTCGGCTTCGCTGCTGCACTGCTCGTGCTCGCGACGCTCATCGGTGTCGCGCTGCGACGCCGTGACGGTCGGCGACGCGACGGCGGCACGCTTCACTTCGTCCCCACGGATGCGGACTCCGCCGAACTCGGGTCCCGGGCGACCCTGGTGCAGTTCAGCACCGAGATGTGCGCGCGGTGCCCGCAGGTGCGCAGGCTGCTCGGCGCATACGCCGCCGAACACGAGGGTCTCCGCCATGTGGAGGTGGATCTGACTCACCGTCCCGACCTCTCGACCCGCTACAAGGTGCTCCAGACACCGACCACCTTCGTCGTGGACGGGTCGGGTGCCGTGCGCGCGCGATTCCACGGTGTCCCTCACCGGCATGCCCTCACCGACGCCCTCGCAACCCTCTGAGCCGAAGAAACGGAGCATCCATGAGCAATCCCGCCGGCATCGACCCCAGAGGCCCCCGATTCGCCGCAGCGATCACCGCGGTGCTGCTGCTGGTGGCGACGTTCCTCGCGCTGACGGGGATATCCACAGCGCAGGCGGGTGCCGCGACGTTCGGCTGGTTCGCGTACCAGCCGCTCGCCGATGCCTCCTTCACGCCGACGGGGTGGGCGATCTCCTCCGCCTCCCTCGCACAGCGCGCTCTCGATCCCGGTTTCCTCCTCACCGCCGTCGCCGCTGCGCTGTTCCTGTGGGGTGTGGTGTCGCCGCGGACCGCTCCCTGGGGCGCGCTGTTCCGCACAGCGGTGCGACCGCGTCTCGCTCCGCCCGCCGAGCTCGAAGACCCCCGCCCTCCGAGGTTCTCGCAGGGTGTCGGACTCTTCGTGGTGGGCATCGGTCTCGTGCTGCACCTCCTCGGCGTTCCGTGGGCTCTGCCGATCGCGACCGCTGCCGCCTTCGTAGCGGCCTTCCTCAACGCGGCATTCGCCTTCTGCCTGGGCTGCCAGCTCTACCTCGTGCTGCAGCGAGCGGGGCTCATCGGCAGGCCTGCCGCCGCCTGAGGCTGTTCCCCGCCCCTCCGCCGCTCGGTAGGCTGGCGACCAGCCGACGCTGCGCCCGCAGTGCGAGAACCGGAGGAATCATGCCTGTCACCAGCGAAGCCGCCAGCACCTGGACCGGATCGCTCATGGAGGGGTCGGGTACGGTCGCGTTCTCGTCGTCCCATCTCGGCACCTTCCCGATCAACTGGAAGGCGCGCAGCGAGGGCAGCGACACGACCACGACGCCCGAGGAGCTCATCGCGGCCGCGCATGCATCGTGCTTCAGCATGGCGCTCTCCCACGCGCTCGCCGAGAACGGCACTCCGCCGGAGCGCGTCAACACCACGGCCTCGGTCACGTTCAAGCCGGGCGTCGGCATCACCGGCAGCCACCTCAACGTCAATGCGACGGTCCCGAATCTCACGCCCGAGGCGTTCCAGGAGATCGCGAACGGAGCCAAGACGGGCTGCCCGGTGTCTCAGGCGCTCTCGGGGATCGATATCACCTTGGAGGCGACACTCGCCTGATCGCGGCGCGGAATCCGTTCAGGACACCAGGGTCAGCGGCGCGAGAGCCGGATCGCCTCGCGAATGCTGGCCCTGGCGTCTTTCCGGCGGCCCGCCGCGTCCTGGACCACACCCAGCCGATAGCGCGCCCGCCAATCGTCACCCGCCGTATCCGCTTCTGCGGCGTACCGGGCGATCAGCGGATCGGCATCCGCGCGGGCGATCCTCCCGCTGGGCGTCAGTTCCGTCTCGACCGGAGGCATCCCGCCCTCCGCATCGAGGAGGCGTCCCAGACGATCGGCGCCGAAGCCGAACATCATCTCCCGGACCAGCGCCCATGCTCCGATCGGTGCCAGCACGAGCAGGGTGACCCCCATGCCGATGGACACGCCGGTGCCGACCGAGATGAGCATCACCGCGAGCCAGATCGCGACGGCGAGATAGAGGAGCAGCGCCGCGGCCATCAACGCGACGCCGATACGCGACATCACGATCGGATGCCGATGTCGATCATGTGCTCAAGACCCACGAACACGCCGTCGGCCTTCAGCGCGAAGGGCACGGCGAGCCGAATCCCCGGGGCATAGGCGAGAGCCGAGTCCACTGTGTCGTGTGTGAAGGTGAGCGACTCGCCCGGGCCGGAGAGGATGACTTCCTGCTTGGCGACGACCCCGGGGCGCCGTAGAGAGTGGACGGGCACACTGCCGACCTGCTGCCCCCTGGCACGCTGGTCCGCATGCGGTGCGCTGACGGGCCCCTGCTCCGCGCGCGCGGTCGCGATCAGTTCCGCGGTCCGCACGGCCGTTCCGCTCGGCGAGTCGATCTTAGTCTCGCGGTGCGCTTCGATGATCTCCGCCGAGCCGAAGAAGGGCGCAGCGGCCGCCGCCAGCGCTGACCCGAGGACCGAGCCGAGAGAGAAGTTCGGGATGAAGACGGCACCGGTGCCGGCCGCCTCGACGAGAGGACGTACGAGCGCGATCCGCTCCGCCGACCAGCCCGAGGTCGCGACCAGCACGTTGATGCCACGTTCGACGGCTGCGCGCACCACCTCGATGCTCACCTGCGGCGTCGATGCATCGACGACCAGGTCGGCACCGTCGATCTCCGCGAGATCGCTGGAAGAGGTCAGCACACGGCTCACCTCGAACCCGTCGAGCTCATCGATCACCGCACCGATGATCGTGCCGAGCTTCCCGGTTCCGCCGACGAGTGCTACCTGCGTGGTCATGCATCCAGTCTATTTCGCGGCCGACAGCGCACGGTCAGGGGCGCGCGGGCAGACACCTCGGATTCCGCGACACCGCGGAGGCGCGTCGGAGCAGGGCGCTCAGACCAGCAGCGCATCGGGGATCCCGGTGCGCAGTTCCACCGGAAGGTGGCCGGTGTCGTTGTGCGTGAGCAGCGTCCACGGCCGCCCCTGCTTCTGAGCGATCACCGTCAGCCCGCAATGGGACTGGTTCAGGGTCATCCACCGCCACTCCGGTGCGGCGAGCACCTCCCGCACGAACCAGGAGATCACGAAGTTGTGGGTGATGAGCACCTCGTGCACGTCTCCGGTCTTGCGCACCAGGAACTCATTGACGGCATCGGACATCTGCGCCCGCCCCGCCTCGATCTCGGCCTCGGTGACGGAACCGAAGAACGGCTCGAACACGGAAGGAGTCTCCTCCGTCATCCCGGTCGGGACGCAGTCGAACAGCAGCGCGGTGGGCTCGGGATCCACCGACGGCAGACGAGCCGCGATCGCCCGCGCCGTCTCGTTCGCGCGCAACAGCGGGGAATGCCAGACGGCGTCGAGCGGGAGCCCGGACAGCCGATCCGCGATCAGCTCCGCCTGACGTTGCCCCCTCGGCGAGAGGGGTCCGTCTGCGAGACCGTACTCGGCATCCTGATGTTCACCGTGTCTGACCAGATAAATGTAGTGCGTCACAAATCGCTCGCTTCATCGCCAGCATCCGCCGGACCTCTCTTCCACCCTATGTCACGGGCGGCTGGAAGCTCAGTTACCCGCCCGGGTGAGATCGGACACCTGGCTGCGCGAGAGCGAGACACCCGCTCCCTGCATCAGCTCATCGACGTGATCGCTCGCGAACGCGTTGACGATGGGCGCGGCGATCGTGCGCTGAGCGAGCAACCAGGCGATGGAGACCGCCGCGACAGGAGCACTCACTTCCTCGGCGACCTGATCGAGAGCGCGCAGGATCTTGATCCCCCGGCGGTTCAGATGACCACGCAGTTGCTCGCCACGCACACCGCGCGACGTGAGCGCTTTGCTGCGATGCCGACCCGACAGGAATCCGTGCTCGAGCGCGTGCGACGGCGTGACGGCGAGGTTCTGCGCACCGGCCACGAGGCGAAGATCACCCTCGAACGGCTGACGGCGGACCAGGTTGTAGGGAGTGTCGATCACCTGGATGCGCGGGTAACCGGCCGCGGCCAGGATGCGTGCTTCCACGAGTCGCTCCGGGGCGAAACCGAATGCACCGACCGAACCGATCTTCCCGGCATCCGTCATCCATTCGACGGTCGCCAAGGTGTCTTCGAGGTTGGTCGTCGCGTCGAGGGTGGCATCGAGATAGAGCACATCGATGCGGTCGACACCGAGCCGGGTCAGCGATCCCTCGACGGCACGCACGAGGTTGACCGAACCGAGGCCCGGGTTGTCGGCGTGGGCGCCGATGCGGACGCTCAGGACACTGCGCTCGCGCTGACCGCGCGACCGCAACCACTGCCCGATGATGTGCTCGCTGCGTCCGCCGGAGAAGCCGTCAGCGGTGTGGATGGCGTTTCCGCCGAACTCCACATAGCGGTCGAGAATGCCGTGACTGGTCTCGAGATCGACGTTCCAGCCGAACTCCGCCGCGCCGAGCATCAGCGGGAACGTCTCGAAACCCGTTTCGCCCAGGGCGACGCGGATGGACTCCCCTATCCCCGGTCCGACGATCGGGATGGGCGCGGACGGATGCTCGGCAACGCCCTGCTTGGCGCCTTCCTCAGACGCTCCTGCGCCTACGCTGAACAACCGCATTCTCTCTCACCCCCGCGTCGATCGGTGCGTGCCGACCTGCGTACCTGCTGGATCTGCACCCCCCGGTGCGTACTTCGAGAGTAAGCGAATTCCCCGGACGCCCCGACCAATCCGGGGAACGGCGCGGAAACACCGGATAACGATTTGGTCACACCACTGGACGACGAAACCCGGGCCCCCTCTTCGCGAAGAGGCCCGGGTTCCGTTCGAACGTCACGCTTACTCGGCGGCTGCATCCTCTGCAGGGGCAGCCTCAGCGGCAGGAGCGTCGTCGAGGACGGGCTCGAGCGAGAGCTTGCCACGGTCGTCGATCTTCGTGATCTTCACGAGGATCTTCTGGCCGACCGAGAGCACGTCGTCGACGTTCTCGACCCGCTTGCCACCGGCGAGCTTGCGCACCTCGGTGACGTGCAGGAGGCCGTCCTTGCCCGGGAGCAGCGAGACGAACGCACCGAAGGTGGCGATCTTCACGACGGTGCCGAGGAACTGCTCCCCGACCTCCGGGTTGGTGGGGTTGGCGATCGCGTTGACCTGGGCACGAGCGGCCTCAGCCGACGGGCCGTCGGTGGCGCCGATGTAGACGGTGCCGTCCTCCTCGATGGAGATCTGCGCGCCGGTCTCATCCTGGATCGCGTTGATCGTCTTGCCCTTCGGGCCGATCAGCTCGCCGATCTTGTCGACCGGGATCTGCACGCTGATGACGCGAGGCGCGGTGGGCGCCATCTCGTCGGGAGCGTCGATCGCAGCGTTCAGGACGTTGAGGATCGTCAGACGAGCCTCACGAGCCTGGGTGAGCGCACCGGCGAGAACCTGCGTCGGGATGCCGTCGAGCTTGGTGTCCAGCTGGATGGCCGTGACGAACTCGCTGGTTCCGGCGACCTTGAAGTCCATGTCGCCGAGTGCGTCCTCCGCACCCAGGATGTCGGTCAGAGCCGCGTAGCGGGTCTCACCGTTGACCTCGTCCGACACGAGACCCATCGCGATACCGGCGACGGGAGCGCGCAGCGGCACACCCGCGTTCAGCAGCGACAGGGTCGACGCGCAGACGGAGCCCATCGAGGTGGAACCGTTGGAGCTGAGCGCCTCGGACACCTGACGGATCGCGTACGGGAACTCCTCGCGGCTCGGCAGCACCGGCACGAGGGCGCGCTCGGCCAGGAAGCCGTGCCCGATCTCGCGACGCTTCGGCGAACCGACACGGCCGGTCTCACCGGTCGAGTACGGCGGGAAGTTGTAGTGGTGCATGTAACGCTTGCTCGTCACAGGCGACAGCGAGTCGATCTGCTGCTCCATCTTGAGCATGTTCAGCGTGGTGACACCCAGGATCTGGGTCTCGCCGCGCTGGAAGATCGCAGAGCCGTGCACGCGCGGGATGACCTGCACCTCGGCGTCGAGCGGACGGATGTCCGCCAGCCCACGACCGTCGATACGAGCGCCCTCGGTGAGGATGCGACCGCGGACGATCCGCTTGGTGACCGACTTGTACGCGGCCGAGAACTCGAGCGGGGCTGCGGCCGGGAGTGAACCCGCCTCGGTGGCCTCGATGAGCTCCGCCTTCACGCGGTCCTTGATCGCGTCGTCGGCGGTCTGACGCTCGACCTTGTCGGCGATCTGGTAGACGTCGCTGAGCTCGGCGAACGCACGCTCGGACACGAAGCTGTAGACCTCGTCGCTGTACGCCGGGAAGACCGGGTACACGCCCGGCTCCTTCGACGCCGTGGCGGCGAGCTCGGCCTGAGCCTTCACGAGCTGAGCGATGAACGGCTTCGCGGCCTCGAGACCCTGAGCGACGATCTCTTCGTTCGGCTTGGTGGCGCCGGCCTTGATCAGGTTCCAGCTGTGCTCGGTGGCCTCAGCCTCGACCATCATGATCGCGACGTCTTCGGTGCCATCGGCCTTGGTGACGACACGACCGGCGACGATCAGGTCGAACACGGCCTCCGCGACCTGCTCGGCGGTCGGGAACGCGACCCACTGGTCGGCGTGCTCGCCCTGGCCGGGGATGAACGCGAGGCGCACACCGGCGACGGGGCCAGAGAACGGGAGACCCGAGATCTGGGTCGACGCGGATGCGGCGTTGATGGCGAGAGCGTCGTAGAACTCACCGGGAGCGATCGACATCACGGTGATGACGACCTGGACCTCGTTACGCAGGCCGTCGACGAACGACGGACGCAGCGGACGGTCGATCAGACGGCAGACGAGGATCGCCTCGGTGGAGGGACGACCCTCACGACGGAAGAACGAGCCGGGGATCTTGCCGGCGGCGTAGGAGCGCTCTTCGACATCGACCGTCAGCGGGAAGAAGTCGAAGCCCTCGCGCGGGTGCTTGCCTGCGCTCGTGGCCGAGAGGAGCATGGTCTCGCCGTCGAGGTACGCGGCGACTGCGCCCTGAGCCTGCTGCGCGAGGCGGCCGGTCTCGAAGCGGATGGTGCGGGTGCCGAAGCGGCCGTTGTCGAGAACGGCCTCGGTGGCGGTGATTTCAGGACCTTCCAAGAGGTCTCTCCTTCTTTGTTTAGACTCGCGAATCCATGTGATGCGCGAGCATGTTCAAAGGAGCGGAACGGAAGGGTTCGGGCGCGCGGGCATTCCCGCGAATCTCGCCTGCGCTGGCCACCAGTAGAAAGCCACCCGACATCTGCCGAGGAACCCACCACAGGGGACCAGCTTCTCCGCCGATCGCTCCATGAGTCGATATGAAATTGTGCGGTTGACAGACATCAACCTCATCCACTCTATCAGCGCGGACCTCGAATCCTGCGAGTCGGCGCGCGACGCGGATCCGACATCGACCGGCCACGACACGTTCACCCCGTGGATGCCGAAGCGAGGGGGGCATCGGCTGTGGTGGGTTCATGCGCCTCTCCGTCATCGGCTGCGGATATCTCGGAGCCGTTCATGCCGCCGCCATGGCCTCCCTGGGACACGACGTCGTGGGCATCGACGTCGACCGGGACAAGGTCGCCGCGCTCGCGTCGGGCGCTGCGCCGTTCTTCGAACCACGACTCGCCGAGCTCATCGCGGAAGGCCTGTCGACCGGAAGGCTCCGCTTCAGCGCGCGGATGGCCGATGCCGGGGGCGCAGACGTGCACTTCCTCGCTGTCGGCACCCCACAGGCCCCGGGTGCGCACTCCGCAGATCTCCGCTATGTCGACGCGGCTGTCGACGATCTGCTCCCCCACCTGCGCCCAGGAGACGTGGTGGCCGGCAAATCCACCGTTCCCGTCGGCACCGCAGGCGAGCTCGCCGCTCGCATCTCCCCCACGGGTGCGACGCTCGTCTGGAATCCGGAGTTCCTCCGCGAGGGCTGGGCCGTACACGACACCTTGACACCGGACCGTCTCGTCGTGGGTGCCGAGTCGGATGCCGCCGGCGAGCGCGCGGTCTGGATCCTCCGTGACGTGTACGGTGCCGCCGTCGAAAGCGGGGTGCCGTTCCTGGTGACGGATCTCGCGACCGCGGAACTGGTCAAGGGAGCGGCGAACGCCTTCCTCGCCACGAAGATCTCCTTCATCAACGCGATGGCGGAGATCGCGGAGGCGTCCGGCGCAGATGTCGCTCTGCTCGCCGATGCGCTCGGCCATGACACACGGATCGGGCGGCGCTATCTCGGCGCGGGCATCGGATTCGGCGGCGGTTGTCTGCCCAAGGACATCAGGGCGTTCGCCGCGCGGGCGGAAGAGCTGGGCCGCGGCGAGGCGGTCGGCTTCCTGCGTGAAGTCGACACGATCAATCTCCGGCGTCGCGATCGAGCCGTGCAGCTCGTCGTGGATGCACTGGGCGGTCTGGTGTTCGGTCGCAGGATCGCCGTGCTGGGAGCGGCGTTCAAGCCCTTCAGCGACGACATCCGGGACTCACCGGCCCTCGACGTGGCCGTGCGTCTTCGCGGTCTGGGCGCTGATGTCGTGGTCACCGACCCCGCTGCCGTCGACAACGCGGCCAAAGCGCATCCGCAGCTGGGCTACGCCCGTGACCGCGACGAGGCGCTGCGGGAGGCCGATGCCGTCGTGGTCGTCACCGAGTGGGATGAGTATCGACGGGACCTCTCGCCGGAGCACGCCGGGGCACTCGTACGGGGCCGGGTCATCGTGGACGGCCGCAACTGCCTCGACTCGACCGCGTGGCGCGCCGCCGGCTGGCAGTACCACGGCATGGGTCGGCGCTGAGCGAGCGGGGTCTCAGGGCACGACCGCAGCGAACGCCGCAGCCGGCCGACCGAGGTACACGTAGCCATCGTGCTTCGCGATCCTCCCGTCACCCGCCGCGCGACCGTTGAGGCGGCGCCAGACCCACGGAAGCGCATGCCGTCGCCACCACACACCGGCGCCGATGGTCTCATGGTCGTGCATCGCTGCGTCGAGCACCCCGAGCGCATCGGCATCGGGGACACCGAGCACTTCGGCGCCACGGTAGGCGAGGAAACGGTGGCCCCGGCTGCTCAGGTGGACCAGATCCTCGCCCCAGTTCGCGCGCTCGGCCAGCGAGGGGTGCAGATCCGTATCGATCAGGATCGCGCCGGTGCGGGCGGCGATCCCGCTCAACGCGGTGGCGAAGGCGGAGAACCTCCGCGTATAGATCGACGCAGCGCGACGGCCGGGGAGAAAGGGCGTGACGAGGAGCACGTCCGCCCCTATTCCCCGCAGCCGGCGCACGGCGTCCTCGAGCTCCGCGGCGAGCGCGGTGACATCGACGCGGGGCTTCACGAGGTCGTTCGCACCGATCAGGATCGACACGAGGTCGGGCCGAAGCTCGAGTGCCCTGGCCAGTTGCAGTCCGGCGACGTCTCGGACGCGCTTGGACCTGATGGCCAGGTTCGCGTAGTGCAGACCTCCTCTCGCGGCGAGCAGGAGCGCGAGACGGTCGGCCCATCCTCTCAGCGCACCATCGGGTGCCGGATCGCAGAGCCCTTCCGTGAGAGAGTCACCGAGCGCGACGTAGCGCCGCCACCGACGGGAGACGATCGTCGCGGGCGGCTCGGGGCGCACGAGGCGACGAGCGCGAGCCCGGGAGTCCACCGCATGCAGCGTCCTCGCCTCGTCGAAGTGGTCGAGGAGCTGGTCGCATACCTTCTCCCAGCTGCGCTCCTGCACGGCTTCGCGCCCGGCCTCGCCGAAAGCCCGCCTCTTGCGCGCATCGCCGGCGAGGTCGGACACCCGACCCCGCAGATCGTCGAGGTCCCCCGGCCGGTAGAGCCATCCGTCGATGCCCATGCGCACGAGACCCAGCGGACCGCCGCGACCCGTCGCGATCACGGGGACACCGCTCGCATGGGCTTCCTGCAGGGTCTGACCGAATGTCTCGCTCTCGCCGGGGTGGACGAACAGGTCGAAAGATGCCATCGCCGCGGCGAGCGCGTCCCCGTCGAGGTGGCCGAGGAAGAGGGCATCGGGAAGCAGTCCCTGCACCTTCGCTCTGCTGGGCCCGTCCCCCACGATCACCAGGCGTGTGCCGGGGATACCGCGGAGTGCGACGAGGTCTTCGACCTGCTTCTCCGGCGCGAGACGTCCGACGTAGCCGATGACGACGTCGGCGCCCCAGCCGGCTCGGAGCGCGCCGTCGCGTCGCGACGGCTGGAACCGCTCGGCGTCGACGCCCCTCCCCCAGCGACGCAGGCGGTCGATACCCAGCGCGGTGAGCTGCCTGGCCGAGTCGGCGGAGGGCGCGAGGGTGATGGTGGCGCGTCGATGCAGGAGGGCGATGTGAGCCTGGGCGATGCCCGTGGTCGCCGCGACCCGATAGCGCTCGGTGTATGCGGCGACGTCGGTCTGATAGGCGGCGACGGCCGGCAGATCCAGGCGCTCGGCGGCCAGCACCCCACGCCACCCCAATGCGAAAGGGGAAGCGAGGTGCACGACATCGGGCTGGAAGCGAGCGAGCGAGGTGGCGATGCGGTGAGCGCTCGACGTTCCCACCCTCACGTGCCGGTACCCCGGAAGAGCGAGACTCGGTATCGGTTCGACGGGGGCACCGCTGATCTCGGACGGTGCGTCGACGGCCGCGGGCGCGACGACATGAGCTTCATGCCCTCGCCGTTCGAGGTGTCGCAGGATCTGCAGCACCGAGCCGGTGACACCGTTCATGTGCGGAAGGAAGGACTCGGTGACGATCGCTACTCTCACAGGCCCAGGATGACGGCCCGTACGAGCGGGGACGCCCGCAGACGCCCTTCTGCACCGGATGTTCACCGGATGCTGGAGAACGGGTCACCGGCTATCCGTTCTTTGGTTCCCGTTCACCCTCTGGGGGCAGAGTGGGCGACGTGCCGACGGATCTGCTGACCGCCTCACTCGCTGGCCCTTGGAGCCTGGTCCTGATGAGCGTGCTCGTGGTGGGGGACGCCTTCTTCGTCGTGGTGCCCGGTGAGGTCGCGGTGACCGCCCTCGGTGCGATCGCGGTCACGACGGGCTCCCCGCCCCTGTGGGCTGTGATCGTGTGTGCCGCCGTCGCCGCTGCTCTGGGTGACGCCTGCTGCTACCTCATCGGGTGGTCGGTTGGCACCGAGCGCTGGCGGTGGATGCGGGCACCACGAGTGCTCCAGGCTCTGGATTGGGCTCGCCGCCGCTTGGACGGCGGGATGGCCACGGTGCTGTTCACCGCGAGGTTCGTGCCGTTCGCGCGGCTTGCGATCAATCTGGTCGCCGGGGCATCGCGTGTCCACCCGCCGCGCTACCTCGCGCTCGTCAGTCTCGCTGCGACCGGGTGGGCGCTGTACCAGGCCGCGGTGGGCGCAACTGTCGCGACGCTCGTCCCCGGAGGTCCGCTCGTGGCCGTGCCCGTCTCCATCGTGCTCGCGATCGGGATCGGGGCGCTGATCGACCTGTGCGTGCGCCGCTCCAGAGGGTGACCCACCCGGGCACGTGCCCTAGGCTCGGGTCATGAGCACCGAAGAAGGCGCCTCCTCTTCTGAGGAGATGAAGCGCAAGTTCAAGGAAGCGCTCGAGAAGAAGAACGCGCACCACCGGCAGGGCGAGGCACACCTCGACGGCGATTCCGCCGTGCACAGTGCGAACGCCCCGCAGACGCGGCGCGAGTTCCGACGCAAGAGCGGTTGACCGCGCGGATGCGGGAGCCGGCTCGGCCGGGCTCCCGCATCCCCCACTTCCGTCTCAGCGGCGGTCGGCGCGGAGCCGGGCCCGCTCCTCCTTCGCCGCCATCTCGGAGACCGCCGCTTCGCGGAGCTCCTGCATGTCAGCGGCCTGGGCGCTGCCCACCGGCTCGTGCGCATCGACGCCGTCGAGCAGGGACTCGTCGAAGGGCA